>NZ_KV835599.1:229513-298985 GCF_001838065.1 Neisseria sp. HMSC078C12
GGCCGTCTGAAATTTGGTTTTCAGACGGCCTTTGTTTTAGAGTAGATCTTGGATGGCTGAACGCTCTTCTTCTAATTCGGCCAGCGTGGCGGCAATACGTTTTTGGCTGAATTTGTCCGACAAATCCAAGCCTTGGACGATGCGGTAGCTGCCTTCGTCGCAAATGACGGGGAAGCCGAAAATCAAACCTTCGGGAATGCCGTAAGAGCCGTCGGATGGAACGCCCATGGTTATCCATTTACCGCTGCTGCCGAGCAACCAGTCGCGCAGGTGGTAGATGGCGGCATTGGCGGCGGAAGCTGCGGATGATGAACCGCGTGCGGCGATAATGGCGGCACCGCGTCCGGCGATTTTCGGCATGAAAACTTCGGTGTTCCAGTCGGGTTCGGTAATCATGTCTTGGACGGACTCGCCGTTACTGGTGGCGTAGCGGTAGTCTGCGTACATGGTCGGGCTGTGGTTGCCCCAGACGCACATTTGCTCGATGGAAGGAATCGGGCGGTTGATTTTTTCGGCAATTTGGCTGACGGCGCGGTGATGGTCAAGACGCATCAAGGCGGTGAAATTTTCCGGCGGGATGTCGGGTGCGGATTTCATGGCGATGTAGGCGTTGGTATTGGCTGGATTGCCGACGACGAGGACTTTAACGTTGCGATTGGCAACTTTGTTCAACGCCGCGCCTTGTACTTTGAAAATTTCGCCATTGGCGTGCAGCAAGTCGGCGCGCTCCATGCCTTGGGTACGCGGGCGCGCTCCAATCAAGAGGGCGATGTCGGCATCTTTGAAGGCGACTTCGGGGTCGTCTGTGGCGAAGATGTCGGCAAGGAGCGGGAAGGCGCAATCCTGCATTTCCATAATCACGCCGCGCAATGCCTGTTGTGCCTGCGGCAGGTCGAGCAGCTGCAGGATAACGGGTTGGTCGCGTCCTAGCATGATGCCGCCGGCGATACGGAAAAGGGTGGCATAGGCGATTTGGCCTGCCGCGCCGGTAACGGCGATTCGGACGGGTGGCTTGAGGGTCATATTTTTCCTTTTGAAGTCGTTGTTTTACTTGATTTTCGGATTATAGCAGTATTATGTGGCGAATGATGTAGGAAGGCCGTCTGAAATTTGATTTTCAGACGGCCTTCAGTGTTTGAAAAGATTATTCGCCGTTTTTCTTTTCAGCTTGTTCTTCTGCTGCTTCATAGGCTTCGACGATTTTCTGCACCAAAGGATGACGGACGACGTCTTCGCTGGTGAAGGTGTGGAAATACAGGCCTTCTACGTCGCGCAGTTTTTCGCGTGCATCTTTCAAGCCGGATTTGATGTTGCGTGGCAGGTCGATTTGGCTGATGTCGCCGGTAATGACTGCTTTGGCACCGAAGCCGATACGGGTCAGGAACATTTTCATTTGTTCGGGCGTGGTATTTTGCGCTTCGTCCAAAATGACATATGCGCCATTTAAGGTACGGCCGCGCATATAGGCCAGCGGCGCAATTTCAATCAAACCTTTTTCCATCAATTTGGTTACGCGGTCGAAACCCATTAAATCATAAAGCGCATCATAAAGCGGTCGCAGGTAGGGATCGACTTTTTGCGCCAAATCGCCCGGCAGGAAGCCTAATTTTTCGCCTGCTTCGACTGCGGGACGCACCAAAACAATGCGTTCGATTTGATGTTTTTCCATGGCATCGACTGCGGCGGCAACGGCAAGATAGGTCTTACCCGTACCGGCAGGGCCTAAGCCGAACACGACATCGTGGTTGAGCAAGGCGCGGATATAGCCGTTTTGGCGCGGGGTGCGGCCACCGATACTGCCGCGTTTGGTACGGAAATAGTATTGTTGGTCGTGGTGTTTTTCTTCGTGTTTTTCATCTGCGGTTTTGGCTTCGACGGCCGCGAGGCTGATGGCGTTGTCGTCCAAGTCGCCTTTTTCTGCGGCTTCGGCAAGCGATAGCAAGGCACGGCGGCCGGCATGTGCCAGTTCGCCCATGAAGGTGAAATGTTCGAAGCGGCGGCTAATTTGGATATCAAGGGCTTTGCCTAAGGCTTCGAGATTGCTGTCGAGCGCGCCGCACAGGCGTTGCAACACGGTATTGTCAATTTCTTCAAACTGCAGATGGACGGTGTGGGTCATATCGGTTTCCGTAATAAATCTATTTTTCCGTATTATACCCTTGTTCAGACGGCATGCTTTATAATACGTCGCTTCTTTTTAATAAACCGTTTCAATTAAAATGAATCACACTGTTTCTCCCCAATCGGAATTTCTGCGCGGCATCAAAGAAACCTCGCCCATGTTGATCGGCCTGTTGCCGTGGGCGCTGATTTTGGGTATGCAGGGCGGGCAGAAGGGCATGAGTTGGCTGGAAATGCTGCTGATGACGGGCATGAACTTTGCCGGAGGTTCGGAATTCGCCGCAGTCAATTTATGGGCAAATCCTTTGCCGATTCTGCTGATTGCAACGGTTACGTTTATGATTAATTCACGCCATATCCTGATGGGTGCGGCGATTGCGCCGTATATGAGGGATATACCGCTGAAAAAGGCGATGCCTGCGCTGTTTGTGATGTGTGATGAAAGCTGGGCAATGGCGTTTGCTGAAATTCAAAAGCGTAAGGCGGCAGGTTTGCCTGCGTTCAATATGCCGTTTTATGCCGGCGTGTGCTTTATTTTGTATGTAACTTGGATTGGCTTTGCGGCGTTTGGCGCTGCAGTCGGTCCGATGTTTGGCGATGTGGCGGCTTGGGGCTTCGGAATGGCGTTTCCTGCGGTGTTTTTGGTGTTGCTGCGCGGTATGTGGAAGAGCTTTGCGGCTTCACGCCCTTGGTTTGTCAGCCTGATTGTGGCGTGCGTAACCTATTTGACCGTGGACGGCGCATGGTATGTTCCGGCTGGAGCGTTGTCGGGTTTGTTGGCGGCGTATTTTTTGGGAGAGCAAAAATGAAGGATTTGTTGTCGCTGCAATCGTTTTTGCTGTTTTTAAGTATGTTGGCCGTTACCTATTCAACCCGATTAATCGGCTTTTTTGCATTGCGCAACCGTACGTTGAGCCGTCGTGCGCAAGTGGTGATGGAGGCCGCGCCGGGCTGCGTGTTGATTTCTGTGATTGCGCCTTATTTTGTATCGGACAAACCGCATGAGCTGATTGCCATTGCTTTGACAGTATTGGCCGCCAGCCGGTTTTCGATGTTGGTGACGGTATTAATCGGCGTTGGTACTTCGGGCATACTCGGTTATTTGATGAAATAAAAAATTTTCAGACGGCCTTACTTGTTATAATGGCCGTCTGAATTTTTTGATAAAGCAAAAACATGGCAAACCAACGACTCATCTATGGCTTTCACGCCGTCAATGCCCGTTTGTGGCAAAACCCGAAATCGATTACCGAACTCTATATCCAAGAGGGCAAATCCGATGCGCGCACCCGCGATGTATTGGATAAAGCGGCCTCTGAAAACGTGCGCGTGCATTTTGCCGATGCCGATCGCCTTAATGCCATCAGCAAAGGCGCGCGACATCAGGGCGTGGTCGGATTCATCGATGCTTCCAAAAACCATGTTCACTTGGAAGATGTGTTGGAAAACCTGAGCGAACCGCCGTTTTTGCTGGTATTGGACGGCATTACCGATCCGCACAACCTCGGCGCGTGTCTGCGTACTGCCGATGCGATGGGCGTGCATGCCGTGATTGCGCCCAAAGACAAAAGTGCTGGCCTGAATGCGACCGTCAGCAAAGTTGCCTGTGGTGCGGCGGAAACAGTGCCGTATATTACCGTAACCAATCTTGCCCGTACTTTGCGTGAGCTGAAAGAATACGGCATTTGGATTGTCGGTACGGACATGGGCGGCGACTCCGACCTTTACCACTGCGACCTGCCCGACAGTGTGGCTTGGGTAATGGGTAACGAAGGCGAAGGCATGCGCCGCCTGACGCGCGAACATTGCGATATGCTGGTATCGATTCCGATGTTTGGCACAGTCGAAAGCATGAACGTTTCCGTCAGCGCAGGCATGGTATTGAGCGAAACCCGCCGTCAACGCGTGTTGAAATCGGAAAAATAAAAGGTTTAATTAAAAGGCCGTCTGAATGTTTTTCAGACGGCCTTTTTCAGGTTTTATTCTTTAACCAAAGGACCTGATTGCTTTTCATTACCGGCGGCAATGCGTACCAATTGGAGAAATTCCGATTTCAGCTCAAACGGATCGTCGCCTTGGACTTTCTGTACCATTTTTTCAATATCGCTCCAGCCAAGTTTGCCGTTGTATTCGCCGCCGCGCAGGGCTTGGGCATAGGAAGCTGCAGCCAGGGCGAGCAGGGTGTCTTTATCGGCTTGATCCAGCGGTTTGCTGCCAACGGGAATTGCTTGTTCCATCAGCTTGCTGTCTTTTTCTCCGGGCAGTTTGTAGCGTACTTTGACAAAGGCGTATTCGTTTTTACTGCCTTTGGCGGCCGGGGCTTTTTGATAGCGTGATTCGTTCAGCCAGCCGTTTTTGCCTGCCGGAATGATTTCATAAATGGCGGTCACGCTGTGGCCTGAGCCGATATCGCCCGCATCTACTTTGTCATTATTGAAGTCTTCATTGCGCAGGGTACGGTTGGTGTAGCCGACCAAGCGGTATTCTTTGACAGTGGCAGGATTGAATTCGACTTGGATTTTGACATCTTGCGCAACGGTGGCCAGCGTGGAAGTCAGTTGTTGCTGTAGGACTTTTTTCGCTTCTTTTTCGTTGTCGATATAGCTGTAATTGCCGTCGCCTGCATCGGCAATTTGTTCCATCATGTCTTCGTTGTAATTGTCCGTACCGAAGCCTAGCGTACTGAGTGAAATACCGGTTTTACGTTTTTCAGCAACCATGGATTTGAGCGTTTCGGTATCAGATACGCCAACGTTAAAGTCGCCATCGGTCGCCAGCAGGATACGGTTGATGCCGTTGGGTACAAAGGCCTTTTGCGCTTCTTTGTAGGCCATGCGTAAAGCGGATTCGCCCGAAGTCGAGCCTTCGGCTTTCAGCTTGTCGATGGCCTTCAGGATGGTTTCTTTATCTGAACCTGATGTGGGCGGAAGCACCAGCTCTTCGCCTGATGAATAGGTAATCAGTGTAACCTTGTCCTGCGGGCGTAATTGTTGGGTCAAGATACGCAGTGTTTTTTGAACCAATGGAAGTTTATTTTCTTCATCCATACTGCCGGATACGTCGACGAGAAATACAAGATTGGCGGGCGGCAGGTCTTTCTTTGCCGTGTCTTGTGCTTGAATGCCGATTTTGATCAGTTTGGCTTCCGGTTGCCATGGAGAATCAATGGTTTCAGTGTGAACGGCAAAGGGACGGCCGTCAGTAGGCAGTGGGTAGTTGTAAGGGAAATAATTGACGATTTCCTCAATGCGCACGGCATCTTTGGGCGGCTGTTTGCCGCTGTTCAGAAATCGGCGGACGTTGGCGTAGCTGCCGGTATCGACATCGATGCTGAATGTGGAAACAGGTTCTTGAGCAACGGATTTAACCGGTTGATCGGGTTGGTCTTGGTAGCGTTCGGTGTTTTCTGTAAGAGACAGATTTTCTTCAGCAACGGCAGTAGCAGGCAATGCTGAGTCCGGTGCGCCATGAAGATTTTCGGTTGACGAGTCTGAACGATCGAGCGGGCCGGAACACGCGGTTAAAGCTGCCAAAGTGAGTATGGAAACGGTTTTTAGGAAAAAACGGGGCATGATTCGAGCTCCATATAAATATCTCTTGCTGATTGTTGAAAGTGTTGATGGCAGTGTATTGGCAGAGTTAACGCTGGTGCTGAGTCACTTTTTTTGAATTTTAATGTGTGAATAGTGGGTTAAGTTTAAATCAGGACAAGGCGGAGCAATGCAGTACTGGTCTAAACTTAACCCACTATTTTTATGACTCGGGCAAGATTTTGTCGGGCTGAGACGATTTTGTAAAGGCCTCGGCCCCGATTTATCTTACATTAACTTTTCTTCCGGCGACGTTCACCCGGCAGCAGCATATCCGCCCATTTGATGATGTTGGCGACTTCTGCCGGATTGAGTTCGTAGAACTGGCCGCGTTTGAGGCGGTTGGGCAGGCCGATGGGGCCGAAGCCTACGCGGACGAGGCGGCTGACGGTCAGACCTTGGCTTTCAAAAATGCGGCGTACTTCGCGGTTGCGGCCTTCTTTGATGACGACGTTGTACCATTTGTTTGCGCCTTCGCCGCCTTGTTCGTAGATGCGTTCGACTTTAGCCAAACCGTCTTCGAGCATGACGCCTTCTTCGGTCAGGACGCGCATTTGTTCGGTGGTCAACTCGCCCAATACGCGCACGGCGTATTCGCGTTCGACTTCAAAGCTGGGGTGGGCAAAGCGTTGAACGAGTTCGCCTGAAGTGGTCAGGATCAAGAGGCCGCTGGTATTGATGTCCAAACGGCCGATGGCTACCCAGCGGCTGCTGGCTGCTTGCGGCAGGCGGTCGAAAATGCTGACGCGGCCTTGCGGGTCGTCGCGGGAAACGATTTCGCCTTCTTGTTTGTAGTAGAGGATGATGCGCGGCAGGCGGTCGGCCCATTTGAGTTTGATGATGCTGCCTTTGGCGGTAACGTGGTCGTCGGGGGTGACTTTGTCGCCCAGTTGGGCGACGCGGCCGTTGACCGTTACCCAGCCGTTGCTGATCCATTCTTCCATTTCGCGGCGTGAGCCGACGCCGGAAGCGGCCAGGACTTTTTGCAGTCGCTCGGGTTCAAAGCGAGAAAGGTCGCTGCGGCGTTCTTTCAAATCGCGGGCGTGCTCCATGATTTTTTGGTTTGGGTTGCGGACCACCAGTTTTTTGGCTTTGGCGGCTCGTTGTTTTGGGGCGGTATTTTGAGCTTTAGGGCCGTCTGAAACTTTTTGGCCGTAAGGTTTGCCTGATGTTTTTCGTTCGTCGTCTGGACGTTTTTTATTGGCGAAGGATTTGGCCGGTTTGGAAGGTTTCTTGGCGGCAGATGATACGCCGTCGCGCCATTGGCGTTTGCTGGAAGGCTGTTTGGACATGATTTTTCCTAACTCGCTTGAAAAAGCGGTTCTTCTGCGGCAGTTGCGGCAGGGGTTGGATTGGGGGAAAAGGCCGTCTGAAAATCAGATTCAGACGGCCTGCCGATGAAAGGCTGTATTGTAACTCAACCAGTAATTTTTTGTTTGAAAATCCGAAAATTATGGTGAAAGGCGTTCGCGTATCCAGTTGCCGTCAACTAGGCGGTATTGGATGCGGTCATGCAGGCGGCTGGGGCGGCCTTGCCAGAATTCGATGCGGTCGGGAATAACGAGGTATCCGCCCCAATGCGGCGGGCGGGGAACATGCAGGGGATGTTTGACACCAACGGCTGCGGCTTTGGCCACCAAAACGGCTTTGCTGGAAATCACTTCGCTTTGTTCGCTTGCCCATGCGCCGATACGGCTGGTGTAGGGGCGGCTTTCAAAATATTCGTCCGAAGCGGCGGCGTCGAGTTTTTCGATGCGTCCTTCAATGCGCACTTGGCGCTCGAGTTCCGGCCAGAAAAAAGTCATGGCGGCAAAAGGGTGTGCCGTATAGGAGCGGCCTTTGCGGCTGTGGTAATTGGTAAAGAAAACAAAGCCTTTGGGGTTGACTTCTTTCAGCAGCACCATGCGGCTGTTGGGTCTGCCGTCTTCGCCTACGGCGGCAACGTTGACCGCAGTCGGCTCGTTGACTTCGGCGTGAATCGCTTCGTTCAGCCATTGCTCGAATTGGACAATCGGGTCGGCATGGCATTCGGCTTCCGACAGCTCGCGTTTGCTGTAATCTTCGCGGATATTGTGTAAATCCATGATTTTCTCCTTTGGTTTGACTGAATCATACTCCGTTTTTTCAGACGGCCTCAAGGGCATTTGTGTATAATCGTAGCCCTTTCTAATTTAGAACCATACGGAGTCCTGTCATGCAAACCGAAGTCGAACTGAAAATCTTAAATCCGAAAATGGCCGATTCCCTGCCTGCTTATGCAACGCCCGGTTCTGCCGGTTTGGACTTTCGTGCCTGCTTGGATGAAGCCGTCGTATTGCAGCCGGGCGATGTGTATCTCGTGCCGACCGGTTTGGCGGTGCATTTGGCCAACCCTGCGTATGCAGCCGTTTTGCTGCCGCGTTCCGGTTTGGGTCATAAACACGGTATTGTTTTGGGCAATTTGGTCGGTTTGATTGACTCGGATTACCAAGGCGAATTGAAGGTTTCTCTGTGGAACCGTGGTAAAGAAGCGTTTACCATCGAGCCGATGGAGCGTATCGCGCAAATGGTGATTGTGCCGGTTGTCCAAGCTGCGTTTAAGGTCGTGGACGAGTTTGCCGCGAGCGAGCGCGGTGAAGGCGGATTCGGCAGCACCGGCAAAGCCTGATGATTTGAAAGGACATCTGGAACAAGATAAATTGAAATATTTGATTTCGGTTTGCTGTTGTTCAGACGGCCTTTTTGTTGTGCCAACCTTTGCATAATTACACACAAGATTGCATTTTTATATCTTGTCTGTATAACCGACGCACCCAATAATACAGGCCGTCTGAAACCTTTACGGAGCGTTGTTATGTCCCGCCCCTCACTTTTTCTGCCTTTATTTTTGATTATCTTTGGTGCGATTTGGTTTTTACGCGCTACGGATATTTTGCCTGCGACATCGACCATGATTGCCGGCGCATTAATTATTTTGGGCTTTGCCGTGTTGATTATGGACGGCATCAACAAACAGTCTATCGTTTCCGGCCCGATGCTGGTTTATATCGGTACAGCCATTTATCTGCACATGAGCTACTGGATTTATCTCTCGCCGTTGCTGGCCGTCGGCATGGTTGTGTTGGGTTGCCTGCTGTTGCTCTCGCGTAGCAATATGATTCCTGAGAAACACACAAAATAGAAAGATGAGAGATTTGGGTTTTGCCCTATAAAGGCCGTTTGAACAATGGTATAATCCGCCGATTCAGACGGCCTTTTTTATTGTAGTTTAAATTTGAAATTTACCCTCTCGGCCGCACCGTTTTCTTACATTTTGCAAAGTTTCCGCCATGACCCAAGACAAAATCCTTATTCTCGACTTCGGCTCGCAAGTTACCCAGCTGATCGCCCGCCGCGTGCGCGAAGCCCACGTTTACTGCGAACTGCATTCTTTCGACATGCCTTTGGAAGAAATCAAAGCCTTCAATCCGAAAGGCATCATCCTCTCCGGCGGCCCTAATTCCGTTTACGAATCCGATTATCAAGCCGATACCGGCATTTTTGATTTGGGCATTCCGGTTTTGGGCATCTGCTACGGCATGCAATTTATGGCGCACCACTTGGGCGGCGAAGTTAGCCCGGGCAACCAACGCGAATTCGGTTATGCGCAAGTGAAAACCATCGACAGCGAGCTGACACGCGGCATTCAAGATGATGCGCCAAACACGCTCGACGTATGGATGAGCCATGGCGATAAAGTTTCCAAACTGCCTACCGGCTTCTCTGTCATCGGCGACACCCCGTCTTGCCCAATTGCCATGATGGAAAACGCTGAGAAACAATTCTACGGCATCCAATTCCACCCTGAAGTGACCCACACCAAACAAGGCCGCGCGTTGTTGAACCGCTTTGTCTTGGATATTTGCGGCGCACAACCAAGCTGGACCATGCCGAACTACATCGAAGAAGCCGTTGCCAAAATCCGCGAACAAGTCGGCAGCGACGAAGTGATTTTAGGTCTGTCTGGCGGTGTGGACTCTTCCGTAGCGGCCGCACTGATTCACCGCGCCATCGGCGACCAACTGACCTGCGTGTTTGTTGACCACGGTCTGTTGCGTTTGAATGAAGGCAAAATGGTAATGGACATGTTTGCCCGCAACTTGGGCGTACGCGTGATTCACGTTGATGCAGAAGAGCAGTTTTTGGCGAAACTTGCCGGCGTGACCGATCCGGAGAAAAAACGCAAAATCATCGGTGCGGAATTTATCGAAGTATTCGATGCTGAAGAGAAAAAACTCACCAACGCCAAATGGTTGGCGCAAGGTACGATTTACCCTGACGTAATCGAATCCGCAGGCGCAAAAACCAAAAAAGCCCATGCCATCAAATCTCACCACAACGTCGGCGGCCTGCCTGAAAACATGAAGCTCAAATTGCTTGAACCATTGCGCGACTTGTTCAAAGACGAAGTGCGAGAATTGGGCGTCGCTTTGGGCCTGCCGCGTGAAATGGTGTACCGCCATCCGTTCCCGGGTCCGGGGTTGGGCGTGCGTATCTTAGGCGAAGTGAAAAAAGAATACGCCGACTTGCTCCGTCAGGCAGACGATATTTTCATTCAAGAATTGCGCAATACTACCGACGAAAACGGCACATCTTGGTACGACCTGACCAGCCAAGCCTTTGCCGTATTCCTGCCTGTGAAATCCGTCGGCGTAATGGGCGACGGCCGTACTTACGATTACGTCGTCGCACTGCGCGCAGTCATCACCAGCGACTTCATGACCGCACACTGGGCAGAACTGCCATACTCACTGCTCGGCCGCGTGTCCAACCGCATCATTAACGAAGTCAAAGGCATCAACCGCGTGGTTTATGATGTCAGCGGCAAACCGCCTGCCACGATTGAGTGGGAATAATCCCTAAATAATAAAGGCCGTCTGAACGGATATTGTTCAGACGGCCTTTTTGCACGGATGAACTTGGGTAATGCATACAATGAAATCAATCAGCAAGCTTTCCGTTAGCGGTTTAAGCAAATATCTTAATCAATACGGCCGAATTTGCCGCTTTTGAAATCGCTGATGGCTTGTCGGATTTCTTCGGCAGTATTCATCACAAATGGGCCGTAGCCGACTACGGGTTCATCAATCGGAACGCCTGAAAGCAGCAAGATTTTGACTTCTTCGCTACCGGCTTTTACGCGCACTTTACCGCCGGTTTGCTCAAAATTGACCAATTCTCCGGCTGTCGCCTGTTCATTGCCATTAAACGTAAGCTTACCACGCAGGACAACCATAGACAGATTGTGATTGTCGGGTACTGCCAATTCGGCTTCTTGATCGGCATGGAGCACAATATCCCAAACATTCATTTCGGTGAACGTGTCCGCCGCGCCTTTTACGCCGTCATGTTCGCCTGCAATCAGACGTAAGTAGCCGGCTTCGTCTGGAAATTCGACGACGGGAATATTCGCTTTGGCAAGATGCTGATAGCGTGGCGGCGTGTTTTTGTCTTTGGCCGGCAGGTTGACCCAAAGTTGCACCATTTCAAAGAGTCCGCCTTTTTTGCTGAAGTTTTCAGAGTGGAATTCTTCATGAATAATGCCTGAACCTGCGGTCATCCATTGCACGTCGCCTTCGTAAATAATGCCGCCTCCGCCGCTGGAGTCGCGGTGTGCCACTTCACCGTGGTAGGCAATGGTAACGGTTTCAAAGCCTTTGTGCGGATGTTGTCCGACACCGCGCGGACCGTGCGTTTCGTTGGGTGCAAATTCATACGGTGCGGCATAGTCCAACATCAGGAATGGATTGGTGCCGCGGTCGTCAGCCATGTGGGAGAACAAAGGTTGCACGAGGAATCCGTTGCCTACCCAGTGTTGGCTGTCGGCTCGGTAGATTTGTTTGATGTTGCGCATGATAAAGTTCCTTCTTTTTATGGCCGTCTGAAGTCTTTCAGATGGCCTTTTGTTACAGAATGCTTGTATTATAGGGGGTACAAACTTTATAACAAGTACGCACATTTTTTATACTGTTGTTTGGAGATTTTGTATGTCGGAAACAGAACACGCACACGGCTCTTGCTGTCCGGTCGTTAATACTTTGGATATTATCGGCGGCAAATGGAAGGTATTGATTTTATATTATTTACACGGGGAAACCCGACGTTTCAATGAGTTGCAGCGTTTGTTGGCAGGTATTACCCAGCGGATGTTGACGCTGCAGCTGCGCGAATTGGAAAACGACGGTATCGTTCATCGGGAAGTGTATCCGCAGGTACCGCCGAAGGTAGAATATTCGTTGACTGAGTTTGGGCGGACGCTGATGCCTGTGATCGAAGCCATGCACCGTTGGGGCGAACAATATGCTGCGGAATGTGTGAAACATAAAAAGCAGCCGTAGGCTTATGCTTTTATGGTTATGATATTGATGAAGGTTTTAAGGCCGTCTGAACAGGCGTGATTCATGGTTTCACGCTTATTCAGACGGCCTTATTCTTTAGGGACTAAGCCCAATCAAAATTGATTTTTCAATTCACGCAAAGCGGCGAAGACTTCGAGTTCGCTGTTTAATTTTCGTCCGCTCAATTCTTCGGCGCGTGCCTGAACTTCGGGCAGATGTACGCGGAAAAACGGATTAACTTTGCGTTCGTGTGCCAGGCTGACAGGCAGTGTCGGCGTGTGTTCGGCTGCGGCCAAGGCCGTCTGAATGTCGGCGTTGTCCGGCTCGATATGCTGGGCAAAGCGCAGGTTGGAGGCGGTATATTCGTGCGCCGGATAAAACAGCGTTTCTTCGGGCAGCTGGTTGAATCGGTGGAAACTGTCGTAAAGCTGCTCGATTGTGCCGGTAAATACGCGGCCGCAACCGGCGGAGAACAAGGTATCGCCGCAGAAAACGTGCAGGCCGTCTGAATTTTCCAGCAGATAGCTGATGTGGCGGTCGGTATGGCCAGGGGTTGCCCAAACGGTAACCAAGCCTTCGCCAAATGGGAACTGCGTACCTGCGGTAACGGTATGCGTCGCCACGTCGATGTCGCTTTCGCCATAAATCGGAGATTCTAAAAATCCGTGGAACAGGCTTTTTGCGCCGCCGGTGTGGTCGGGGTGCGGATGGGTAATCCATGTTTGCGCCAGCATCAGGCGGTTGTGGACAAGGAATTTCAAAACGGGCGTGGCATCGGACGGATCGACGCAGGCGGCATGGTTGCCTTCTTGAATTATCCAGATGTAGTTGTCGTTTAGGGCTTGGATTGGCGTGATTTTCATATGCTTTCTTCTGGTTTGGGGTTTCAGACGGCCTCTAAATAATCTTTGATATTCGGGCTTTGGCCGAACACGGCTTCATGGGCTTGCTGGATGCACAGTCGGTTGAACAGCAATCTTTGGGTTTGGTCGCCGTCGATAATCCGTACTTGGCCTTGCAGTTTGGGTGCATCGTGATGAAAGGTGTTTTTAAACGCGTGCCAACGGCCGGTTTGCAGATGGACGATGGCAAACATATCGTGCGAAATATTGACGCCGACGCTCAATAGCTTGGTTGAGGCTTGCAGGCAGAAACTGCTGTCGCCAAACAGGCACAGCCCCGTGTTTTCCGGATAGCGGAACAATTCGATTTTCACGGCTTCGGGTTCGGCAAAGATATTGCAAAACAGCCGTTCAAACAACGACGGCTGCGCCACGCCTTCGCTCAACATACCGTAAAGCCCGCCCAGCCAATCGACATAGCCGAGAAAGGTAAAACGGTAGTCCTGCATAATGGCTTCGATGCGCTTGGGGTCGCGTTTGCTGATCAAGCGGACAAATTCAAAACCGACTTCCGGCAGCCGCGCCCGAAGTGCTTGGTGTAGGCGATGGGCAAACAGGTTTTTATGGTTGTGCGGATTGCGCAGGATACCGAGGAATTTCAGCCGCAATATCCGCCACAAGGCATCCGGTACTTTGACGGTGTCGGCATTTGCCGTAGTTGTTTTCAGACGGTCTGCAGGCAGGGTGCGCAGGTGTTTGCAGGCATCTTCGTAGCCGCTTTCATGACGGTTGAACCAGCTTTCCAGATTGTATTGGTTGGCGGAGTCTTCGACAAAGGTCAGCGTATAGAGGTTTTTCGCCGCCAAGTTGCCGATGATGTTGACGCTTATCGCTTCGCTGCGGTTTTGTTCTTTGCCGCGGGCTTTTTCGCCAGTATGGAACATTGACAGCGGCAGGCGGTAAACGTTTTGATTCTGCGGGCTGACCTGCGGATTATGCGAATGCTGCCGCTGCTCGGTTTGAGCGATGAAGTGGTGTTCCTTCGTCGGATTCGCGGTCAACAGGGCGTAAGGCTTTTCTCCGTATTCGGAAAATTCGCAATCGCTGAGGATAAAGGCTTGTCGAGTCATAATGTCGGGAAAGACCGTCTGAATATCTCGATTATAGTTTAAAAGAGGGAAATACAGAATGACGGCAGCCGGTTTCTATAAATAAAGTAAACTTAAAGGCCGTCTGAAAACAGGAGGCGGAAAATTTTGCCTTTCCTGTTTCAGACGGCCTTGCTTAAAGCCTGATCAGATCAAGCTTTTCATTAGCCCAAAGCTTTTCTTGCGCCGGCAAAGAGGCGGTACCAGCCAGACAGTTCCGTCCAGTCTTCCGGTTTCCAGCTCATTTGCGCGGCACGGTACACGCGTTCCGGATGCGGCATCATGATGGTGACGCGGCCGTCGGCGTTAGTCACGCCGGCGATGCCTTGCGGCGAGCCGTTAGGGTTAAGCGGATAAGTTTGGGTCACTTGGTTTTGACCGTCCACATATTGCAGCGCAATGCCCAAATCGGCGGAGATATTGCCGCCGTGAAGCGCGAAGTCGGCGCGGCCTTCGCCGTGGCTGACCACGACAGGCAGGCTGGAGCCTTGCATTTCGTTCAGGATCAGGGAGGCTGATTTGGGGACATGAACCATGCTCAGGCGCGCTTCGAACTGTTCGCTCAGGTTGCGTTTGAACTTCGGCCATGTTTCTGCGCCCGGGATAATCTCGGCAAGGTTGCTGACCATTTGACAGCCGTTGCACACGCCCAATGTCAGCGTGTCCGGGTCGGCGAAGAAGGCGGCAAATTGGTCGCGCAGAGCAGGGTGGAACAGGATGGATTTCGCCCAGCCTTCGCCCGCGCCGAGTACGTCGCCGTAGCTGAAGCCGCCGCACGCCGCCAGCATTTTGAAGTCGGCAAGGTGGACGCGGCCTGCCATCAGGTCGGACATATGCACGTCGTAGGCATCAAATCCGGCGCGGGTGAAGGCGGCGGCCATTTCGATTTGTCCGTTTACGCCCTGTTCGCGCAGGATGGCAATTTTGGGTTTCGCGCCGCTGTTGATAAACGGCGCGGCGATGTCTTCGTTCACGTCAAATTTCACGTCAGCAAACAATGCGCTGCGTTCGTTGTCGCCAATCAGGGCGAACTCGCTGTCGGCGCAGGCAGGATTGTCGCGCAGGCGTTGGATGGCGTGGCTGGTTTCCTGCCATGCGCGTTGCAGGTCGGCGCGGTTTTGTTCCAATACGATGCCTGCTTGGTTGCGGATAACAATTTTCTCGTCAGTATCGATGGTCGCAACGGTATGCAGTGCCAAATCAGCTTCTTTAAACAAGGCTTCTACTGCCGCAACATCTTGTTTGGCAATTTGAATCACTGCGCCCAGCTCTTCATTGAACAATGCGCGGATGCTGGCTTCGTTGACGTCGGCTTGGTTGGCAACCAGTGAAGTCAAATCCACGTTCAAGCCGCATCGTGCCGCAAACGCCATTTCCACCAGCGTGGCAAACAGGCCGCCGTCGCTGCGGTCGTGATACGCCAAGAGTTTGTCTTCGGCGACAAGCTGTTGAATCACGCTGTAAAACGCTTTCAGACGGCCTGTGTCGTCCAAATCGGGCGCATCGCCGGTCATGTTGTTGTAAACCTGACCAAATGCTGAGCCGCCCATACGCGCTTTGCCGAAGCCCAAATCTACAAACAGCAATACGCTGTCTTCGACGTTTTTCAACTCGGGCGTAACGGTTTTGCGTACGTCTTGAACTGGCGCGAACGCGGAGATAATCAGGCTCAACGGCGAAACGACGGATTTTTTCTCTTCGCCGTCTTGCCACACGGTTTTCATCGACAGGCTGTCTTTGCCCACAGGAATGCTCAAATCCAATGCCTGACAGGCTTTGGAAACGGCTTCGACGGTGCGGTAGAGTTTTTCGTCTTCGCCCTCGTTGCCACACGCCGCCATCCAGTTGGCGGAAAGCTTGATATTGCCGATGTCGCCGATGTTGACCGCCGCGATGTTGGTGATGGCTTCTCCGACGCACATTCTGCCCGAGGCGGGCGCGTCAAACAGGGCGACGGTCGGTTTTTCGCCCATAGACATCGCTTCGCCGCGATAGGTGTTGAAGCCCATCATGGTCACGGCGCAGTCGGCCACGGGGGTTTGGTATTTGCCGACCATTTGGTCGCGGTGGGTCATGCCGCCGACGCTGCGGTCTCCGATGGTAATCAGGAAGTTTTTGGCTGCTACGGTAGGCAGGCGTAAAACGCGGTAGGCAGCTTCGGTAATGTCGATATCGCCGGCGTTAAACGGTTTTTCAGACGGCGTAACTGTTTTGTCGGTACGCGTGGTTTTAGGCGGTTTGCCGAGCAAGACGTTCAGCGGCAAATCGACAGGATTGTTAGAGAACAAATCGTCGCGCACTTTCAAATGGCCGTCGTCGGTTGCTGTACCGACTACGGCAAACGGGCAGCGTTCGCGTTCGCAGATGGCGCGGAAGGTGTCCAAATCTTTTTCCAAAATCGACAACACATAACGCTCTTGCGATTCGTTGCACCAGATTTGCAGAGGGTTGAGGCCGTGTTCTTCCAGCGGCACTTCGCGCAGCTTGAATACCGCGCCGCGTCCGGCATCGTTGACGAGTTCGGGGAAGGCGTTGGACAAGCCGCCCGCGCCGACGTCGTGGATGGAGATAATCGGGTTTTGGTCGCCAAGCTGCCAGCAGCGGTCGATCACTTCTTGCGCACGGCGTTCGATTTCAGGGTTGCCGCGTTGTACGGAGTTGAAGTCCAAAGACGCGTCGTTTGTACCGGTATTCATGGAAGAAGCCGCGCCGCCGCCCAAGCCGATAAGCATGCCCGGGCCGCCCAGTTGGATCAGTAACGCGCCCTCGGGGATTTCGTCTTTGTGTGTTTGTTGTGCCTGAATGCTGCCCAAGCCACCAGCAATCATAATCGGTTTGTGATAGCCGCGAACCTGACCGTCGAATTTTTCTTCAAAGGTGCGGAAGTAGCCCAAGAGGTTCGGGCGGCCGAATTCGTTGTTGAACGCCGCGCCGCCGATCGGGCCTTCAATCATGATGTCTAAAGGGGAAGCAATATGGCCGGGTTTGCCGTAGGCTTGTTCCCAAGGCTGCTCCAAGCCAGGGATATTCAGGTTGGAGACGGTAAAGCCGGTCAAGCCCGCTTTCGGACGCGAACCTTTGCCTGTCGCGCCTTCATCGCGGATTTCACCGCCCGCACCCGTTGCCGCGCCCGCAAACGGAGCGATGGCGGTCGGGTGGTTGTGTGTTTCCACTTTCATGATGATATGGGTATCTTCTTCGTGGAAACGATAGCCTTGGTTTTCCGCTGCATTTGGATAGAAACGCTCGATTTTCGCGCCTTCGATTACGGACGAATTGTCTTTATAGGCAACGACTGTGCCTTCGGGATGCGCGTTGTGCGTGTCGCGAATCATGCCGAAAAGCGATTTCGGTTGTTTTTCGCCGTTGAGGATGAAATCGGCGTTGAAGATTTTGTGGCGGCAGTGTTCGCTGTTTGCCTGCGCGAACATCATCAGCTCCACATCTGACGGATTGCGGTTTAAAGCCTGATAGTTTTCAACCAGATAATCGATTTCGTCGGCTGAAAGCGCCAAGCCCATTTCGGTATTGGCTTTGACCAATGCCTCTTTTCCGCCGCCCAATACATCAACGCTGGAGAAGGTTTCCGATTGGATGTGGTGGAACAGTTGCGCCGCTGCATCGATGTCGGTCAACACGCTTTCGGTCATGCGGTCGTGCAACAGGGCTGCCCATTGTTGTTTTTGCCCGTCGGTAAGCGCACCTTCCAACCATACGGCCATGCCGCGCTCGATGCGCTCAATGCCTTCCAAACCGCAGTTTTCGGCGATATTGGTTGCTTTGGAAGCCCACGGCGAAATGGTACCCAAACGGGGCGTTACCAAAAATAAATGCAAGCCCTCGCGCGCTTTGGGCGTTTGTTCAACGCTTTGCGCCGCCAGTAAGGCTTGCAGTTTTTCGACTGTCGCGGCATCAAGTGCTTTTTCGCTACCGACAAAATACCAAAATTCGCTGCTTAATTTGACTTCGGGCAGGCCGAGTGCGGCTACTTTTTGAAAGAGTTTTTCAACACGGAAATCGGAAAGGGCGGTTACACCGCGCAAGGGCAGAACAACAGACATGGATTCAGCTCACAAAATGCAGTTGGGGAATCCATTATTATACCTGAAAAATGCGATTTTGCTTGTGAATTTATACTTGAAATGTTGACAATTTTTACTTGTGAACAGAAGGCGGAAGAAGCCGTCTTTCCGTCCTTTTGTTTATTTTATATCTGATTATTCAGTTATTTTTATTTATTTTTGAAGGATTGGGCGAAATGGGGTCGGATAGGAGCGACGACATAAAGTGAGGATTATTGAATGGTTGTTTGTGATTTTTTTGCTGACAATAAGGCCGTCTGAAACCTTGTTTTCAGACGGCCTTGCGTTATCCTTTCTTTTTATTTCCCAGCATATCCAGCAATCCTGCTAAATGACTTTTTCCTTCTTCTTTACTCACAATCGGATCGCCGCCTTTGCGTCCTAGGATTTTGATGTCTTCCTGCGGCATTTCGTCTATGAAGCGGCTTGGCTCGGGGAACTGCCATGTACCTTGCTTTTTGCGTTTGAGGCAGTGGGTCAGTGTAAGCTGGCGCTTGGCGCGGGTGATGCCGACGTACATCAAGCGGCGTTCTTCTTCGACGTTGTCTTCTTCGATGCTGTCGTTGTGCGGCAAGATGCCTTCTTCGCAACCGACAAGGAAAACGTAGGGGTATTCCAATCCTTTGGAAGCGTGCAGGGTGGAGAGTTTGACGGCATCGACTTCTTCTTCGCCTTTACCTTCCAAAAGCGTCATCAGAGCGATGGTTTGGGCAAGCTCGATGATGTTTTTGCCGTCTTGCTCGCCTTTGCGTTCCAGCCAGCCGGTCAGGTCGGTAACGTTGCGCCATTTGATTTCGCCTGCTTTGCCTTCCTCATTGGCCAACAGGTGGTTTTCGTAGTCGATTTCTTTCAGTAGGTTATGAATAAGCTCGCCTGCTTCGCTGGTTTCGGCTTTGGCACGGTAGTTTTCAATCATATCCATGAAGGCTTGCAGGTGTTGGCGGTTGGTATGGTTCAACAGGGCAAGCGCTTCTTCAGTTTGCGCGGCTTCATACAGGCTGCATTCGTGTTCGTGCGCGTAGGTGTTGAGCTTACCCAGCGTTACATCGCCGATGCCGCGTTTGGGCGTGGTCACGGCGCGCAGGAAGGCAGGATCGTCGTTGGGGTTGGCAAGCAGGCGCAGGTAGGACAAAACGTCTTTGATTTCGGCTTTGTCGAAAAAGCTTTGTCCGCCGGAGAGTTGGTAAGGAACGCGCGCGCTGCGCAAGGCTTCTTCAAAAATCCGCGCCTGATGGTTGCCGCGGTATAACACGGCGAAATCGGCGTATTGGGTTTTGTCACCGCCGACCAGCTTCTGCTTGACGATTTGGCTGACGACCCAGTCGGCTTCGTGCTGCTCGCTTTGACAGGCAACGACTTTGACGATTTCGCCTTCGCCAAACTGAGACCAAAGTTTTTTGGTAAAGAGTTTGGGGTTGTTTTCGATGACTTTGTTGGCGATTTTGAGAATCCGCGCGGTGGAGCGGTAGTTTTGCTCCAGCTTGATGATTTTCATCTGCGGATAGTCTTCCTGCATTTTGCGCAGGTTTTCCATGTTTGCGCCGCGCCAAGCGTAGATGGACTGGTCGTCGTCGCCGACGGCGGTAAACATGCCTTCCGCGCCGGTCAAGAGCTTCATCAGGGTGAATTGGCAGGTGTTGGTGTCTTGGCATTCGTCAACCAACAGATAACGCAGCCGCCGCTGCCATTTGTTGCGCACTTCGCTGTTTTGCTGCAACAGCACGGCGGGCAGACGGATTAAGTCGTCGAAGTCTACCGCCTGATAGCTTTGCAGGGTTTCCTGATAACTGGCATAAACACGCGCTGTTTGTTGTTCCCACACATTGGAGGCCGTCTGAACGGCATCTTCGGGCGTTTTTAAATCGTTTTTCCACAGGGAAATTTGGTGCTGCGCTTTGAATACAGCTTCTTTGCCCGTACCGCCCAAAAGTTCGCCGATGATTTTCGCGCTGTCGGTAGAGTCGAGGATGGAGAAGTTTTTTTTGTAACCGATTTGATTGGCTTCTTCGCGCAGAATTTTCATGCCCAAAGAGTGGAACGTGCAAATCGTCAGCCCGCGCATTTGCGATTTGGGCAGCATTTTGGCGACGCGCTCCTGCATTTCCGTAGCGGCTTTATTGGTGAAGGTAATCGCGGCGACGGTATGCGGCAGATAGCCGACATTGACAATCAAATGCTTGATTTTTTGGGTAATCACGCCGGTTTTACCGCTGCCTGCGCCGGCAAGGACGAGCAGGGGGCCGCCAAGATATTGGACTGCGGCTTGCTGTTGAGGGTTGAGTTTCATTGAAGGAGGAAGACGGGTAATGTGGGGAGCAATTATACAACAAGGCCGTCTGAAATTTTCAGACGGCCTTGGGCGTTTTTTAGCGTAAACCTTATGCCAAATATTTCAATTTGCCCTTGAAGTCTTCCAGTTTTTCGTAGCCTTTTTGCGCCATGATGGCTTTTAATTCAAGGGAAATCCGTTCAAAAATGCCTACGCCTTGCTGGTGTAGTGCCGTGCCGATCTGCACCATGCTTGCGCCGCACAAGATGTGTTCAAACGCATCCCGGCCGCTGTAAACGCCGCCCGTTCCGATGATTTGGATAGACGGATCCAGTCTTTGATAGAACGCGTGGACATTGGCAAGAGCGGTCGGTTTGATATATTGGCCGCCTATGCCGCCGAAGCCGTTTTTCGGGCGGATCACGACGGATTCGTCTTCGATATACATGCCGTTGCCGATGGAGTTGACACAGTTGACGAATTTTAGGGGATGACGGTTGAACACTTCCGCCGCTTGATCGAAATGGACGATATCGAAATATGGCGGCAATTTGATGCCTAAAGGTTTATCGAAGTAGCTGAAGGCTTCGCTCAAAATCCGCTCGGTGGTTTCAAAATCATAGGCGATTTGCGGCTTGCCAGGGACG
Source organism: Neisseria sp. HMSC078C12 (assembly GCF_001838065.1). Classification (NCBI taxonomy): domain Bacteria; kingdom Pseudomonadati; phylum Pseudomonadota; class Betaproteobacteria; order Neisseriales; family Neisseriaceae; genus Neisseria; species Neisseria sp. HMSC078C12. The sequence continues at coordinate 250,569 of NZ_KV835599.1, forward strand.
TTTGGGCAGGAAAGATTGAGTTCGGTAATGCCGTTGAATCCGCTGTTTTGCACTTTTTTTAACAACATATGCGTTTCATCGGGCGACATACCGACCAGTGAGAGGAAAAAAGCCCTTTTCGGATGAGACTCTTGAAGGGTAAGCAGGTAATCCAGATAGTAATCAATGCCTTGGTTTGGCAAGCCCATCGAATTGATGCTGCCGAGAGGAACATCATGATAGCGTGGCTCGGGGTTGCCTTGACGGGGGGAAAGCGTTGCGGTTTTGGTAACGAAAGTGCCTGCCGAAGACTGTCTGACGGCTTCCAATTCCTCAACAGTCATACACGCCACGCCTGCCGCATTCATCAGGCAGTTGTCCAAAGAAAAACCGGCAATTTGGGTTTGCAATGATACCATCTCCTGCTCCTTTTCTCTGTAAAATCAAAATGTTTGACAAGCGTAACATGAAGAGGCGGTACGATTTTTAACAAACATCAAATGACAGGGAATGTAGTCAGATGTTGTTTTCAATATTGAAAAAGGCCGTCTGAAAAACTCAAACGGTCTTTCAGACGGCCTTTACTATATGGCATCAATTAGGGAATAAAAGCTGTCGGCTGATTTGGCTATTGGGCTTTGAAAATCAGGCTAACCATTCGTTCAAAGCCGCCTCAAAACGTTTCAAGCCTTCGGCCATGTCTTCATCGTTCAGAAGCAGGCTGGGGGCGAAGCGCACCACATTGGCGCCGGCAACCAGTACCATCAGGCCGTGTTTTAAAGCGGCGGCGGTAATTTCCGATGCCTTGCCTTCGTATTCGTCTGCCAACACGCAGCCGAGCAGCAAGCCCATGCCGCGGACTTCTTTAAATACTCCGGTTTTTACGCCTATTTCACGCAAGGCCGTCTGAAGTTTTTGGCCTTGTTGCTCAACGTGTGCCAATGTTCCAGGCGCATTGATGATGTCAAACGCACGGCTGCCGACCGCGCATGCCATCGGATTGCCGCCGAAGGTCGAACCATGCGTTCCGGGGCCGAAGGTTGGGGCGATTTTATCGGTGGTCAGTATCGCGCCAATCGGGAAACCGCAACCCAAGGCTTTGGCGGAGCTGATGATGTCGGGTATGATGCCGTAATGCTCGTAGGCAAACAGTTTGCCTGTATGGCCCATGCCGGTTTGCACTTCGTCCAAAATGAGCAAGGCGCCGTGTTTGTCACACAAACGGCGTGCGGCTTGCAGGTATTCTTGGGTGGCAGGCAAGATGCCGCTTTCGCCTTGAATCGGCTCGATAATCACGGCGCAGGTTTTGTCGCCGACGGCGGCTTCCAATGCGGCAATATCATTAAATGGAACATGGGTAATATCTGACGGCAGCGGCGCGTAGTCTTTGCTGTATTTGGGCTGGCCGCCGACGGATACGGTAAACAGGGTGCGGCCGTGGAAGCTGTTGAGGCAGGAGATGATTTCGGTTTTGTGTTCGCCAAAATGATCGCGGCCGTATTTGCGTGCCAGTTTCAGTGCGGCTTCATTGGCCTCTGCGCCGGAATTGCAGAAAAACACTTTGTCGGCAAAGGTGTTTTCGACCAGTTTTTTAGCTAATTTTTGTGCCGGTTGGGTGGTATAGATATTAGAAATGTGCCAGAGTTTTTGCGATTGTTCGGCCAAGGCCGCGATCAAATCGGGATGGCAATGGCCCAGCGCGTTCACAGCAATACCGCCTGACAGGTCAACGTATTCTCGTCCTTCGGTATCCCAAACCCGGCTGCCGAGCGCGCGTTCCGGAATCATGGGTGCGAATGAGAAATTGGGCGTCAGGTAGTTTTGCATGTTCTTTTCCTTTTAATATTGTCAACAATTTCTTGAATTATGCGCCTATTGATTGAGAGATTCAATATGGTAATCAGGCCGTCTGAAAACTGGCTTTCAGACGGCCTGATGCTTATTTATGCTTGATTTCCCAGCATTGATGGATTTTTTTGTTGCGGAAATCGTCGGGAACGGACTGCTTGGAAATGTCTTTGACGGCGTATTGTTCCGCGACCGAATCGTCCAACACAAAGCTGCGCAAGTTGTTGGAGAAATACAGAATGCCGTCTGAAGCGAGCAGGTTCATTGTGCCGTCAATCAGCTTTTTATGGTCGCGCTGGATGTCGAGGATGTCGAGCATCTTTTTGCTGTTGGAAAAGCTGGGCGGATCCATGACGATCAGGTCGAACTGTTTGCCTTCGGCGGCGGCATTTTGCAGATATTGGAACACGTCGGCGCGGACGATTTTGTGTTGTTCGGTGTCGATGCCGTTGAGTTCGAAATTGCGTTTCGCCCAATCGAGATAAGTGTTGGATAAATCGACGGTTTCACTGGATACCGCGCCGCCGGTGGCGGCATAGACGGTGAAGCTGCCGGTGTAGGAAAACAGGTTGAGGAAGCGTTTGCCCGCCGCGGTGTCGCCGACTTTTTTGCGCGTGTTGCGGTGATCGAGGAAAAGGCCGGTGTCGAGGTATTTGTCGAGGTTGACCCAAAACTTGCGGCCGTTTTCCATGATGACGAAATCGTCGCCGGTTTTGCCGGTTTTTTCGTACTGTTGCAAGCCTTTTTGGCGTTCTCGGCGCTTGAGGTGGATTTGTTCGGGCGCAAAACCGGTCACAAAACCAATGGCTTCCAATACTTCGGCAAGCCATGCTTCGTATTCTTCAGGCTGCATCAGCCAGCCGGTATCGTATTCCTGAAGGTGGATTTGGTTGCCGTAAACATCGACGGCAAAGGGAAATTGGGGAATATCGCGGTCGTAAATGCGCCAGGCTTCGATGCCGTTGCGTTTGGCCCATTTCATAAGATGTTTGATATTTTTGCCCAAGCGGTTGGCAAATGGGGTAATGTCGGTCATGGTTTCAGACGGCCTTATTGGGGAAGTTTCCAGAATTGATCAGCAGGGACGTAGGCGTGGCGGTCAAGCATATAGAGAATTGTATCGTCAGGCGCAACCATGGTGGCGCGGTCAGTCTTGCCTTTAAAGGGGAACACGATTCGTGCTTCTGAGGCGTTTTTGATGTCGATACCGTAGCTGGTTCTGCCGCTTTCTAGTTTGTATTGGTTTTGAGTGTATTCGTAAACGGTTTCTTTGCCTTTTTCGTCTTTGACGGTAAAGCTTTTTTCGGCAAAGGTGATTTCGGCTTTGCTACCGTCGGACGCAACGGCCTTCCATTCGCCGCGATAACTCTCCGATCCGCTGCACGCGCCGATCAACAGGGCGGTAGCAAGTGCAGGTAATAAGGCGGCGGTTTTGAAAAACTTCATGTCGGCTTCATCCGTGCTGATTCAATAAAACGGCATTATAGCTTGATTTTGCAGTTGCAGCCTGTTTTGCTTGACCTGGGCAGTTTTCTCCTTTATTATCCGCCGTTCGCCTTTTGATACGAAGCCATCGTCTTCCAACCTAAACCGCCGTTTCGGGCGCGTTTCTTTTATTGCTTGCTTATTGGCAAAGCCTTTTCTGTGCAGGTTGTCGTCGATGTTAACCACAAGCAAGATGCTTGCGACAACCCTGTAACTTCACATTTCCCGTATCGTTACTTTCCTTTGCTTCAGGTCGTCTGAAATTGTTCAGGCGTGCGCGTTGTTGTCTCTTTAGGATAGCCATGTCTATTAAATTTGCCGATTTGAACCTTGATAAAAACATCTTGTCCGCCGTGCGCAGCGAGGGTTATGAAAGCCCGACGCCGATTCAGGCGCAAGCCATTCCGTTTGCTTTGGACGGCCGCGACATCATGGCTTCGGCGCAAACCGGTTCCGGTAAAACCGCAGCCTTCCTGCTGCCTACCTTGCAAAAACTGACCAAACGCAGCGAAAAACCAGGCAAAGGCCCGCGCGCGTTGGTATTGACCCCAACCCGCGAACTGGCGGCTCAAGTGGAAAAAAATGCGCTGGCGTATGCTAAAAATATGCGTTGGTTCCGTACTGTCAGTATTGTCGGCGGCGCATCTTTCGGCTACCAAACCCGTGCCCTGAGCAAACCGGTTGACCTGATTGTTGCCACGCCGGGCCGTCTGATGGACTTGATGCAAAGCGGTAAAGTCGATTTCGCCCGCTTGGAAGTACTGATTTTGGACGAAGCCGACCGTATGTTGGACATGGGCTTTATCGACGACATCGAAACCATCGTCGAGGCCACCCCGACTGACCGTCAGACTTTATTGTTCTCCGCCACTTGGGACGGTGCGGTCGGCAAACTCGCGCGCAAACTGACCAAAGACCCTGAAATCATCGAAGTTGAGCGCGTGGACGACCAAGGCAAAATTGAAGAGCAGCTGCTGTACTGCGACGACATGCGCCACAAAAACCGCCTGCTCGACCACATCCTGCGCGACGCCAACATCGACCAATGCGTGATTTTCACGTCCACCAAGGCCATGACCGAAGTCATCGCGGATGAATTGTACGAAAAAGGTTTTGCCGCCAACTGCCTGCACGGCGATATGCCTCAAGGCTGGCGTAACCGCACGCTGATGGACTTGCGCAAAGGTCGCTGCAAAATTTTGGTTGCCACCGACGTTGCCGCACGCGGTATCGACGTACCAACCATTACCCACGTTATCAACTACGACTTGCCGAAACAGGCTGAAGACTACGTTCACCGCATCGGCCGTACCGGCCGCGCAGGCCGTACCGGTATTGCAATTACTTTTGCCGAAGTGAACGAATACGTCAAAGTACACAAAATTGAAAAATACATCGGTCGTAAATTGCCTGAGCTGACCATCGAAGGCATGGAGCCGACACGCAAACGTAAATCCGCAGGCGGCAAGCCGAAAGGCAAAGGCGGCTGGGGCGATCGTAAATCCGGCGGCTGGCGCGGCGATAAGAAACCGGCTAAAGAAGGCTTTGGCGGCAAATCACGCGGCGAAGGCCATAAAAAAGACGGTTTCAAAAAAGATGGCTTTAAGAAAGACGGTTTCAAGAAGTCTGACGGTTTCAAAAAAGGCGGTGAAGGCTTTAAAGGTAAACGTAAGTCTAACGATGGCTTTGGCGGCAAACATAAAAAAGGTTGATTGCTTCAATCTTAAGGCCGTCTGAAATAAGACGAAAGGGCGTGTGAAGACACGCCCTTTTTTATGGTTTCGAGTTTTCACATATAAAAAAAGCGTGGGATTGGCCCCACGCTTTTTCAGACGGCCTCTTACAAAGCGGCCAATACGGCATCGCCCATTTCGGAGCAGGAAACCAGTTTGGTACCTTCTTCGTAAATATCGCCGGTACGCAAGCCTTGTTGCAGTACTTTTTGTACGGCGTTTTCAACTTGTTGCGCGCGTGCTTCGTCGTTCAGGCTGTAACGCAGCAACATGGCAAGAGACAATACGGTCGCCAGCGGATTGGCTTTGTTTTGACCGGCAATGTCAGGAGCAGAGCCGTGAGACGGCTCGTACAGGCCTTTGCCATTTTCGTCCAAAGAAGCGGAAGGCAGCATACCGATGGAGCCGGTCAGCATGGAGGCTTCATCAGAGAGGATGTCGCCGAAGATGTTGCCGGTGGCAATCACGTCAAATTGTTTGGGTGCGCGTACCAACTGCATGGCGGCGTTGTCCACGTACATATGGGAAAGTTCGACATCAGGGTATTGTTTGCCGATTTCTTCAAAGATTTCGCGCCACAGTTCGGTGGTTTCCAAAACGTTGGCTTTGCCTACGGAGCAGACTTTTTTGCTGCGTTTTTGGGCGGATTGGAAGGCAACGTGGGCAATACGGCGGATTTCGCTTTCGCTGTATTTCATGGTGTTGTAGCCTTCGCGTTCGCCGTTTTCCAAAACACGGATGCCGCGCGGCTCGCCAAAGTAAATATCGCCGGTCAGTTCGCGTACGATAAGGATGTCGAGGCCGGCTACGATTTCCGGTTTCAGAGTGGAAGCGTTGGCCAGCTCGGGATAAAGGATGGCAGGGCGCAAATTGGCAAACAGATTCAAGTCTTTACGGATGGCCAACAAGCCGCGCTCAGGACGTAATGGACGGTCGAGATTGTCGTATTGAGGAGAACCGACTGCACCAAGCAGAACCGCATCGGCTTTACGGCAAAGGTTTTGCGTGAATTCTGGATAAGGATGGCCGTATTCGTCATAGGCTTCGCCGCCCAAAGGCGCATATTCGTAGCTGACATCCAAACCTTGTTCGATAAGTTTGTCGAGTACACGGACGGTTTCTGCAACGATTTCAGGGCCGATGCCGTCGCCGCGCAAGATAGCGATATGTTTGGTCATTTCGGGTTTCCTTATGGGAAGGTTTTAGGTAAAGGGCAGGTCGCCTGTTTTTCAGACGGCCTTAAATCAATTTGCTCTGAAAACGCTGATTGTACCATTATGGTACTGGTAAAGCTGGGTAGAAATTGCGTAGGCAGAGTCTTCAAATGCCTGCAGGGCAATATTCGCCATTGCCTGCAAAGCCTCTTCATCGGATGGGCTGCAAACGAGCAGGGCATTGCGTGCCGGGACTGCAAAAACAGGGTTGGCCGGCAGCATAGGATCATCTTTAAGTACTTCGTCCAAAAGCAAAATCAAGGAAGCATCATAGTCGTTGTCCAAATGGATTTGAGCCAATGACCAGCCTTCGGCATGATGAATTTGAACACGTCCATTCATCCGTTGGCGCAAATTATCCATGGCGGTACGATACAAGGCGTCTTCATCTTCAATACCGGCCTCTTTCATATGCTCACGATTGAGCGTATGCATGGATTCGTCCGTATCCACCATATAAAGCAACATGATATCGCCTGCAATCGGTTTGTATACCAGGTAATCGGCAGGTTCGTCTTTGTCCGTATTTGTAATCAGTCTGACGTTTTCCAGATAAATTGTATTTTTAATCGTCGGAAGAATTTGTTGTGCTGAAACACTGGCATCAGTGTCCTGAATCTTATTGATAACCGCTAAATTGGCAGCAACAATAGCCTCCAAGGCCTCGGGATTTTGCAGATAACTTGTGTAATGGTTGCTCAAATATGTGCTGAACGATGCTTCATCGTCTTCGGAAAACTGGACGATGATAGGCGAAGAAGCAATGTTTTCGCCCCAGTCAATTTTCGCCTCAAGATCCAATTCTTCTTGGATACGACGGGCAAAGTATTCGACAAATTCCTGCCAAGTCATTAATTTAGGTTTGGAGCGGAACAACCTGCTGAAAAAAGACATATTGTGTCCTGAATAAGAGGATAAGGCCGTCTGAAATATTATAGACGTTCAGTTTCAACACGGATTTTAAAAACAACTTTGCGTATGTTTGCCCTGTCGCCGACCAATGGGGCATGCGCATCATTCGGGAAAAATAGCGCAAATTCGCCTGGCTCCAAGGTCAGCCAAGTTTCCGGCTCGCAGTCGAAAAATTCGATATCGCGCTTTTCATTGTAGCCTAAACCGTTTTTCAGACGGCCTCTGTCTATCCAGCCGTATGTTTCGCTGCCATCAATCGGCGTTTGAATATCAATATGTTTTAAGTGAGCTTCAGGCTGGGCTTCGCATTTAGCCCTCATCGTCTCGCTGCCGATAAAAATACGGATATTGGGATTCTCGCATGGCATTTGGCCGTCTGGCAGATTGGCAAAATCTAGGGTCTGCAACAGATGGAAGGCCTCGGCAAAGTCGGGATGCAGGGCAGCGTAGCGGGTGGCATTGCTTATGGTGTCGGTAATCATGGTATGGTTAGGTAGAATTAAACTTCAGGATATAGAGAAGCCAATACGGTTTTCAGGATGCTTTATTTGGATTTTGACAACAAGGCCGTCTGAAAAGGCTTTTTATGGAGTTGTGTTTTGCAGATTCAAAGTGGAAGCATAATGTTCCGCAATAGGAATGCGCTTGCGGCTGACTTGGTTTATATCGCTGCCTTCTTTAGTCCATAAAAACGGAAAGAACGTGTAAACGCTGTCGCCATTCAAATCATGGATTTCTTCGCACCAATTTTCCCAACGCAGGTTTTCGTAAAACAACTACAAATCACCGGTCAATGCCCAATTTAAGAAATCACCATAACCTTTACCGCAATCTTCCCATTCCAAGGTATCCGGTGGCAGGTAAAAAACATTGCCTACTTTGCCATCTAATCCCCCACCGTTTATGGCAAAGTAGCCGCCCGCGGCATCATCGGCAAACAGATAATAGGGAGCAGAGCCTGCTGGCTCGGATTGTGTACGGCCTAGATTCCAACTTCCCAAACCACGGGGTAGTTTCGCACTGCCGGAACCCAGTATCCGCAACCAGCCGTCGTCAATCAGGATGCCGCCGGTTTCATAAACGACAGCGCCCATAAACGAACGTGTTGTTACTTGGGTTTTGACAAGTTCTTCCTGTGCCTTTTCAAGTGTACGAGGCAGGACTTCAACGCTGTTTGTCGCTTCCGCAAGCCACTCTTGAATCAATGGCCATGCAGAGTCTTGGGTTTGGATTAATTCGTCGAATGATCTCATGGACTATTCCAAAACATTTAGTAAAGGCCGTCTGAAACACTTAAATTTTTCAGACGGCCTTTTGTATATCAACCGTTAAACAGCCAAGGCTGGCTTTGGCGGCGTTTTTCTTCAAAGGCATGAATTTCGTCAGCGTGTTGCAGGGTCAGGCCGATTTCGTCCAAGCCGTTTAAGAGGCAGTGTTTGCGGTGTTCGGTAATGTCGAATGTGAATGTTTCGCCGCTAGGGGTGGTTAGGGTTTGCTCGGCAAGATCGATGGAGAGCTGATAGCCTTCGTTGGCTTCAACTTCTTTGAAAAGTTGGTCAACCTGTTCTTCTGTCAAAACGATAGGCAAAAGGCCGTTTTTGAAACAGTTGTTGAAGAAGATGTCGGCAAAGCTGGGGGCGATGACGGCGCGGAAGCCGTAGTCGTCTAATGCCCAAGGGGCGTGTTCGCGTGAAGAGCCGCAGCCGAAGTTTTTGCGCGTCAACAGGATTTGCGCGCCTTGATAGCGTGGTTGGTTCAGGGAGAAATCGGGGTTCAGCGGGCGTTTGCTGTTGTCCATGCCCGGTTCGCCGTGGTCGAGGTAACGCCATTCGTCAAAGGCATTAGGGCCGAAGCCGCTGCGTTTGATGGATTTTAAAAATTGTTTGGGGATGATGGCATCGGTATCGACGTTGCTGCGGTCGAGCGGGGCGACGATGGCGGTAATTTTGGTAAAGGCTTTCATGTCAGATTCTTATAGTAATAATGGGAAATTTTATGGCTATTCGGCTTAGCGTGTGCTGTGCAAACCAATTCGGTTGCCTTCTGTATCTTCGATAAATGCGGCAAAGCCGTTGGCAATACGGAATTTTTCTTGTAAAAGCTTGCCGCCTGCTGCAACGGCTTTTTCTGCGGTTTCGGCACAATCCGGGCAATTGAAGAAAATGGTCGTTCCACCGTGGCCGGGTTGGGCATTGCTGTCATGCCAAATCATGCCCGCCGTGCCGTGTTGTGTGTAATCGGCCGGAAAAATGATGAAACGGAATCCGTTGCCGCCAACGTCTTGCAAGGGCTTGTCAAATACGGATTCGTAAAAGGCCTTGGCACGATCCAAATCTTGAGCATGGATGCCGAACCAGCTTGACGGATTACTCATTGCTTCTTCTTTCGCAGGGAATCTTAGGATGTCTGAATAGTAGGGAAACAGGCCGTCTGAAACGGATTCAGGAGGATCAGACGGCCCACCTTACCGAATTATTCGGTAGCTGCTTCGATTTTTTCTCCAACATGGCTCATGCCGCGGCCTACTGCATTGCCACCTTTTTTAACGGCTTCACCGGTTTTATCGGCTACGCGCTCGGCAGTCTCTTTGGTTTTGTCCCAATTGCGGCTGGTATCGTCTTTTGCGCCGGACCAAGTGCTGGAACAAGCTGACAGGATAAGGGCTGCGGCAGCCAATGCAAACAGTTTTTTCATACTAGATTCCTTTCAAGTTATCAATTGATTGAGGAGGTTTTCGGACGTTTTGCGCAATGGGAAAACTTAATTGGGCAATGTATTGTTTCAGACGGCCTGATGAATAAAGGCCGTCTGAACATGTTTTAAGCCATAGTGCGGATGTCGGTAAAACGGCCGGTTACCGCGGCTGCAGCTGCCATAGCTGGGCTGACGAGATGGGTGCGTCCGCCGTTGCCTTGACGGCCTTCAAAGTTACGGTTGGAAGTGGAGGCGCAACGTTGTCCCGGGGTCAGGCGGTCGGCGTTCATGGCGAGGCACATCGAGCAGCCCGGTTCGCGCCATTCGAAGCCGGCATCGATGAAAATTTTGTCCAAGCCTTCTTTTTCGGCTTGTTCTTTAACCAAGCCGGAGCCGGGAACAATTAATACGCGTTGTACATTGTCCGCTTTTTTGCGGCCTTTGGCGATAGCGGCGGCTTCACGCAAATCTTCGATACGGCTGTTGGTACAAGAGCCGATAAAGACGATATCGACGGGGATTTCGTTTAATGGCGTACCGGCTTCCAAGCCCATGTATTCGAGGGCGCGTTCCATGCCGCTGCGTTTGACCGGATCGGTTTCTTCAGCAGGGTTCGGTACTTTGCCGTTGATGTCCAAAACCATTTCAGGCGATGTGCCCCAGGTTACTTGAGGCTCGATGTCTTCGGCTTTGAAGTGATATTCCTTATCAAAAACTGCGCCTTCGTCAGACACCAGTGTGCGCCAGTATTCAACGGCTTTGTCCCATGCTTCGCCTTTAGGTGCGAAAGGTTTGCCTTTTACATAGTCGATGGTGGTTTGGTCGACGGCAACCATGCCTGAGCGCGCACCGGCTTCAATCGCCATATTGCACAAGGTCATGCGGCCTTCCATGGAAAGACTGCGGATGGCTTCTCCGCCAAACTCAATGGCGTAACCTGTACCGCCGGCCGTACCGATTTGGCCGATGATATAAAGCGCTACGTCTTTAGCGGTAACACCGGGTTTCAGACGGCCTTCAACTGAAATCAGCATGGATTTGGATTTTTTCGCGGTAATGCACTGGGTAGCCATGGTATGTTCGACTTCGGAAGTACCGATACCGTGAGCCAATGCGCCGAATGCGCCGTGGGTAGAGGTGTGCGAGTCGCCGCAGACCACGGTCATGCCGGGCAGGGTGGCACCTTGTTCCGGGCCCATGACGTGCACAATGCCTTGACCTTTATCCATGAACGGGAAGTAGGCGAGTGCGCCAAACTCTTTGATGTTTTTGTCCAAAGTATCGACTTGCAGTTTGGAAATCGGGTCTTGGATACCTTTGTCCCAGTCGCTGGTTGGGGTATTGTGGTCGGCTGTGGAGACTACGCTGTCGATACGCCAGAGTTTGCGGCCGGCCATTTTCAAGCCTTCAAATGCCTGCGGGCTGGTAACTTCGTGAACCAAATGACGGTCGATGTAAAGCAGAACAGTGCCGTCTTCTTCTTCGCGGACGACGTGGCTGTTCCAAAGTTTATCGTAAAGGGTTTGTGCGCTCATGATGAGTTTCTTTGCTAATTGGTAAGTATGAATGATGGTTTGTGTTTATGGGCGGATTTTAGGCTTTTTATAGGGACTACGCAATAGAAATTTGTCCAATTTTTAAAATTTGTCGTAAAGTTTCAAAAATTCCCATTAAAAATTAGACAAATTGTAGAATTGTTGACAAAAAGATGCATTTTATCTGAAAGAATGCTTGTCGAAATGCACTAAAAAGTTCTATCATTCTCACTTAATATCCACATTTACCAAGAGGTATAGAGAATGAAATTACCGGTTCTGGCTCCTGAGTACCTGACTCAATTTCAGGAATTCGAGAGAAAAATTCTTGCCAATCATGCCAAAATCGAAGCATGGTTTCGTTCGCATTGGAACGAACACCGTCCGCCGTTTTATGGTTCGGTTGACATCCGCAATGCCGGTTACAAAATTTCATCTATCGATATGAATTTGTTTCCGGGCGGCTTCAATAATTTGAATACAAACTTTATCCCGCTGGCAGCGGTTGCCGCGCAAGATGCGGTACAGCGCGCCTGTGAAACGGCCAAATCCGTATTGATTATTCCTGAAAACCACACACGCAACACATTCTATCTGCAAAACGTTTATGCGCTTAGCGAGATTTTGCGTTCGGCAGGGTATGAAGTCCGTTTGGGCAGCCTGAATCCGGAAGTTACCGAGCCGACTGAGTTTGAAACTGCCTTGGGCGACAAAATTTTGCTTGAGCCTTTATTGCGTACCCGCGAGCGCGTCCATCTTGCCGACGGTTTTTCGCCTTGCGTTGTTTTGTTGAATAACGACTTGTCCGCCGGCGTTCCCGATATTCTCAAAGGCATCAGCCAAACCGTATTGCCTCCATTGCACGGCGGTTGGACGACGCGCCGCAAAACAGAACATTTCAGTGCATACAACCAAGTTGCCGCCGAATTTGCCAAGCTGATTGACATCGACGAATGGCAAATCAATCCTTATTTTGAAAAAATCGGCGGTTTGGATTTCCAAGAGCGCGAAGGCGAGGACGCATTGGCAGGCGCGGTAGAGCGCGTATTGGCGAAAATTCAAGCCAAATACGATGAATTGGGTATTTCCGACCAGCCTTTTGTGATCGTCAAAGCCGACGCAGGCACTTACGGCATGGGCGTGATGAGCGTTAAATCCGCCGATGAAGTGCGCGGATTGAACCGTAAAAACCGCAATAAAATGGCAAAAGTCAAAGAAGGTTTGGAAGTCAGCGAAGTCATTGTCCAAGAAGGTATTTATACCTATGAAACCATGAATGGCGCCGTCAGTGAACCTGTCGTGTATATGATGGACCGTTTCGTCATCGGCGGTTTCTTCCGTGTACACGAAGGACGCGGTGCGGACGAAAATCTAAACGCCGGCGGCATGGTGTTCGTCCCGCTGTCCAACAGCATTCCCACCGGCAGCGGCGACAACTCCCAAGAAGCCCCCGAAGCCTGCAAACGCGTATTCGAACAATGGGATTCGCTCGGTATGCCACGCTCTGAAAAAGACTGCGACGTGGATAACGAACACAACCGCCTCTACGTTTACGGCGTAATGGCACGCTTGTCCTTGCTCGCCGCGGCATTAGAGTTGGAACAAACAGCGCCTCAAGCCTAATAAAACATTCATCTATATATCAGGCCGTCTGAAAATCAGTTTTCAGACGGCCTTTTATGTCTGTACAATCCATTCAAACCAATAAACGTGATTTCTTTTTATGAATAAACCAGCCAATCCTGTTGAGACAAACGACAATCTGCAAGAGCAGGCCATGCAGCGCAGCAATACGGACAATGCGCCGCGTTCTGCCATCCACCAAACCTTATATTCCGCCGATACCTTTGTTCAGCATGATTATCTTGCCGGAAAGGCTTTGCCCGATATTGCACGCCCACAAGAAGGCCAAATCAACTGGCTGCATTTTGTCGGCATCAACGATGCTGCTTTGCTCAAACACGCGCTTGAGCCTTACGGCATCCATGAGCTGGTTATTGAAGACATTCTCAGCCGCAAGCAGCGCCCGAAAATCGAAGACTACGGTAACTATGTGTTTACTGCCGCACAGGTTTACCATTACACCACCACAGGCAAGCTCCATTCCGACCAAGTGTATGTGATTATCGGCAAAGATTTTGTGTTGTCTTTTCAACAAAAACCGCTGGGCTTGTTCAGCCAGCTGCGCCGGCAGATGCACGAAAATCCGCACGACATTTTGAACAAAAACACAGCGTTTCTGGCGTATTGCCTGCTTGACCGCATTGTGGACGACTATTTTATCGTTTTGGAGTCGTACAACAACCGTTTTGAAACCATAGACAAGTCCCTGTTTAAAAATGAAAACAGCGATATTCTCAGTAAGATTCACCGCCTCAAGCGCGATGCCGTCCGCCTGCGCCGAACGCTTTTGCCCTTGCGCGATGTGTTTTACCAGCTGGCCGTGCGCGGCGATTTCGCCATTTTCAAAGGCGAATCCACCGTCTATCTGCGCGACGTGTACGACCACAATATGCAGCTTATCGAATCGCTTGATGCCTCGCGTGATATGGTGTTGAGCATGATGGACATTTATCTTTCCTTCCAATCCAACCGCATGAACCAGCAAATGCGCGTGTTGACGGTTATCACCATCATCTTTATGCCGCTGACCGTCATCACCGGCATCTACGGCATGAACTTCGACAATATGCCCGAGCTGCATTGGTATTACGGCTATTTCATGGTTTTGGGTGTGATGCTGTGCATTATCATCGGACTGCTGATTTTCTTCTCACGTAGAAAATGGCTGTAAACGGGTAGGCAAGGGGTTGAAATTCAACGATTAAAAACGGTAGAATAATTTTGCACACGTGCAGTCTGAAGTTTTCAGACAATTTAAAAATAAATATCAAAAGGAGAATAAACGATGAAACCGGAACGCCAACTTCCTTCCCATGAACTGATCATGTCCGAGCTGATGATGCCTTATACGGCAAACTTCAGCGGCAATGTTCACGGCGGCGATCTTTTGCGCCTGCTCGACCAAGTGGCATATTCCTGCGCCTGCCGTTACAGCGGTACCTATTGCGTTACTCTGTCTGTTGATAAAGTATTGTTTAAAGAACCTATTCATGTCGGTGAGTTGGTAACCTTTTACGCCAGTATCAACTACACCGGCCGCACCTCTATGGAAGTCGGCATCCGTGTTGAAGCGCAAAACATCCGCACCGGCGAAGTGCGCCATACCAATAGCTGCTACTTCACCATGGTTGCCGTTGAAGAAGGTAAGCCGGTTCCTGTCCCACCTTTGGAAATCAATACACCGCGCCAACGCTGCCGTTATGAAAGGGCTAAAAAGCGCAAAGAGTTGAGTCTGCAGGCTGCAAACGAAGATTCTGGCTGCAACTAAATTGAATTTATTAAATAATGAAGGCCGTCTGAAATCCTGTTTCAGACGGCCTTCACGCAAAAGCCATAAACCGCTTGTTTTGTGGTAGAATCAACAAGATTTTTGCCATACGAAATTACAGATAATCATGACCAACGCAACCATCCGCAACGACCATAAATTTGCACTTGAAACCCTGCCTGTCAGCCTTGAAGACGAAATGCGCAAGAGCTACCTCGATTACGCCATGAGCGTGATTGTGGGTCGAGCCCTGCCGGATGTCCGCGACGGTCTCAAGCCGGTACACCGCCGCGTGTTGTACGCGATGCACGAGTTGAAAAACAACTGGAATTCCGCCTATAAAAAATCGGCGCGTATCGTCGGTGACGTTATCGGTAAATACCACCCCCACGGTGATACGGCCGTTTACGACACCATCGTCCGTATGGCGCAAGATTTCTCCATGCGTTATGTGCTGATCGACGGTCAGGGCAACTTCGGTTCTGTCGACGGCTTGGCCGCAGCAGCCATGCGTTATACCGAAATCCGCATGGAAAAAATTTCCCATGAAATGCTGGCGGATATCGAAGAAGAAACCGTCAACTTCGGCCCCAACTATGACGGCAGCGAACATGAGCCGCTGGTATTGCCGACCCGCTTCCCTGCGCTGTTGGTAAACGGTTCGTCCGGTATTGCCGTCGGTATGGCAACCAATATCCCGCCGCACAATTTGGGCGATACCATCAATGCCTGCCTGCGTTTGTTGGATGAGCCTGAAACTGAAATCGACGAGCTGATCAACATTATCCAAGCGCCCGATTTTCCAACAGGCGCAACTATTTACGGCTTAAGCGGCGTGCGCGAAGGCTATAAAACCGGCCGCGGCCGCGTGGTGATGCGCGGTAAAACCCATATTGAGCCTATCGGTAAAAACGGCGAGCGCGAAGCCATTGTTATCGATGAAATCCCATATCAAGTAAACAAAGCCAAGCTGGTTGAGAAAATTGGCGAGTTGGTACGCGAAAAAACACTGGAAGGCGTATCCGACCTGCGCGACGAGTCCGACAAATCCGGTATGCGTGTCGTGATCGAATTGAAACGCAATGAAAATGCCGAAGTCGTTTTGAACCAACTCTACAAAATGACCCAGCTGCAAGACAGCTTTGGTATCAACATGGTGGCCTTGGTTGACGGTCAGCCGCGCTTACTGAACCTGAAACAAATCCTGTCCGAATTCCTGCGCCACCGTCGCGAAGTTGTTACCCGCCGTACCCTGTTCCGCCTGAAAAAAGCGCGTCATGAAGGCCATATTGCCGAAGGTAAAGCGGTGGCCTTGTCCAATATCGACGAAATCATCCGTCTGATTAAAGAATCTGCCAATGCGCCGGAAGCCAAAGAAAAACTGCTGTCCCGTCCATGGCGCAGCAGCTTGGTTGAAGATATGCTCAGCCGCACGGATTTAGACCTGCAAATGATGCGTCCTGAAGGCTTGCCTGAAAATTTGGGTCTGCATAGCCAAGGTTATTACCTGAGCGAATTGCAAGCCGATGCCATCCTGCGCATGAGCCTGCGCAACCTGACCGGCCTCGATCAGGAAGAAATTGTCGGTGAATATAAAAATCTGATGAGTAAAATCATTGATTTCGTGGATATTCTTTCCAAACCAGAGCGTGTTACCCAAATCATCCGCGAAGAATTGGCAGACATTAAAGCCAACTTCGGTGACGAGCGTCGCAGCGAAATCAATCCGTTTGGCGGTGATATTGCCGATGAAGACCTGATTCCGCAACGTGAAATGGTCGTTACCCTGACTCATGGCGGCTACATCAAAACCCAGCCGACCACCGACTATCAGGCGCAGCGTCGCGGCGGCCGCGGCAAACAGGCAGCAGCAACCAAAGACGAAGACTTCATCGAAACCCTGTTTGTTGCCAATACGCATGATTATTTGATGTGCTTTACCAATTTGGGCAAGTGCCATTGGATTAAAGTGTACAAACTGCCGGAAGGCGGCCGCAACAGCCGCGGTCGTCCGATCAACAACGTTATCCAATTGGAAGAAGGCGAAAAAGTCAGCGCCATCTTGGCCGTCCGCGAGTTCCCGGAAGACCAATACGTCTTCTTCGCCACCGCACAAGGCATGGTGAAAAAAGTCCAGTTGTCTGCGTTTAAAAACGTCCGCAGCCAAGGCATTAAAGCCATCGCGCTTAAAGAAGGCGATTACTTGGTCGGCGCAGCGCAAACCGGCGGTGCGGACGACATTATGTTGTTCTCCAACTTGGGCAAAGCCATCCGCTTTAACGAATATTGGGAAAAATCCGGTAACGATGAAGCAGAAGATGCCGATATCGAAACCGAAAACGAAGATTCAGACGGCCTGGATGATGAAAATGCCGAAAACGCATTGCCAAGCGGCAAACACGGTGTCCGTCCGTCCGGTCGCGGCAGTGGCGGTTTGCGCGGTATGCGCCTGCCGGCCTATGGCAAGATTGTCAGCCTGATTACCTTCGCCCCTGAAGCCGAACAAAGCGATTTGCAAGTATTGACCGCTACCGCCAACGGCTATGGCAAACGTACCCCGATTGCCGATTACAGCCGTAAAAACAAAGGCGGCCAAGGCAATATCGCTATCAATACCGGCGAGCGCAACGGCGATTTGGTTGCCGCAACTTTGGTCAGTGAAACCGACGACCTGATGCTGATTACCAGCGGCGGTGTCCTGATTCGTACCAAAGTTGAGCAAATCCGCGAGACCGGCCGCGCTGCCGCAGGCGTGCGTCTGATTAATTTGGATGAAGGCGAAACCTTGGTCAGCTTGGAGCGCGTGGCCGAAGAGGCTGAAGATGAAGCCGCTTTGGAAAGCGATGCAGCTGAAAACCAAGTGGTAGAAGCTGAAGATACTCCGTCTCAAGAATCTTAAACGTCAATGAAAAAGGCCGTCTGAAAAGTTTTCAGACGGCCTGCTTATTCCAAAAGAAAATCCCGTGAGCGCAACCGAACCGTTCGATTTACCTCTTTTTCTGAAAAATCTGCCCAATCTGCCGGGCGTGTACCGTTTTTTTGACGAAGACAACAATGTTTTGTATGTCGGCAAAGCGGTCAATCTCAAGCGGCGCGTTTCCAGCTATTTCCAAAAAAACGACCATTCGCCGCGCATCGCATTGATGGTAAAACAGGTTCACCACATCGAAACCACCATCACGCGTTCCGAAGCCGAAGCGCTGATTCTCGAAAACAACTTCATCAAAGCCTTGTCGCCGAAATACAATATCCTTTTCCGCGATGATAAAAGCTATCCTTATTTGATGCTCAGCGGCCATCAATATCCGCAAATGGCGTATTACCGCGGCACGCTGAAAAAGCCCAATCAATATTTCGGTCCGTATCCCAACAGCAACGCCGTACGCGACAGCATTCAAGTGTTGCAAAAAGTATTTATGCTGCGTACCTGCGAAGACAGCGTATTCGAGCACCGCGACCGTCCTTGTCTGCTTTACCAAATCAAACGCTGCACCGCTCCTTGTGTCGGCCACATCAGCGAAGAAGATTACCGCGACAGCGTACGTGAAGCCGCGACTTTCCTCAATGGCAAAACCGACGAACTGACGCGCACCTTGCAACACAAAATGCAAACCGCCGCCGCCAATCTGCAATTTGAGGAAGCAGCCCGTTACCGCGATCAAATTCAAGCGCTCGGCATCATGCAGAGTAATCAGTTTATCGACAGTAAAAATCCGAACAATCCAAACGATATCGATTTGCTCGCGCTGGCGGTTTCAGACGGCCTGGTTTGCGTACACTGGGTTAGCATCCGCGGCGGACGGCATGTCGGCGATAAAAGCTTTTTCCCTGACACCAAAAACGACCCCGAACCAAACGGGCAAGACTACGCCGAAGCCTTCGTCGCCCAACACTATCTGGGCAAAAGCAAACCCGACATCATCATCAGCAACTTTCCCGTTCCCGATGTGCTGAAAGAGGCTTTGGAAGGCGAACACGGCAAGCAGATGCAATTTGTCACCAAGACCATAGGCGAACGCAAGGTCTGGCTGAAAATGGCGGAGCAAAACGCACAAATGGCGATTGCCCAACGCCGCCTGCAACAAAGCAGCCAGCAACACCGTATTGATGAACTGGCTAAAATCCTCGGCATGGATTCAGACGGCCTCAACCGCCTTGAATGTTTCGATATCAGCCACACGCAAGGCGAGGCCACTATTGCGTCCTGCGTTGTGTACGATGAGCAAAACATCCAGCCTTCGCAATACCGCCGCTACAACATCACGACCGCCAAGCCCGGCGACGACTACGCCGCCATGCGTGAAGTGTTGACGCGCCGTTACGGCAAAATGCAGGAAGCCGAAGCCAACGGCGAGGCCGTCAAATGGCCGGATGTCGTGTTGATAGACGGCGGCAAAGGGCAAATCGGCGTAGCCGTATCAGTATGGGAAGAACTCGGGCTGCACATTCCTTTGGTCGGTATCGCCAAAGGCCCTGAGCGCAAAGCCGGTATGGAAGAACTCATACTGCCTTTTACCGGCGAAGTCTTCCGCCTGCCACCCAACAGCCCGGCCTTGCATTTATTGCAAACTGTACGCGATGAGTCGCACCGCTTTGCGATTACAGGCCACCGCAAAAAACGCGACAAAGCACGTGTTACTTCCTCACTTAGCGAAATCCCCGGTATTGGCAGCAAACGCCGCCAAGCATTGCTTACCCGATTTGGCGGTTTACGCGGCGTGATTGCGGCCAGCCGTGAGGACTTGGAAAAAGTTGAAGGCATCAGCAAAGCCTTGGCAGAAACCATTTATGAGCATCTGCACTGATTGGCTTGAAGAGCAAAAAGGAACAATATGAAACCTGTCATCATCAAAAATATCGAGATCGGCAAAGGCCTGCCTAAAATTGCCGTGCCGCTGGTGGCCGCCAATACGCAGGAATTGGAGCAGGCTTTGCGTATTTTGAAAGATACGGCTTTTGACATCATTGAATTTCGTGCAGATTTTTTCCAAAAAGCGCTTGATGCCGATTTTATTGCCGAGCAATTAGGCATTGTTCGACAGGCTTTTCCTGACAAGCCTTTACTGTTTACGTTTAGAAGGGCGCAAGAGGGCGGCAATACGCCTTGTTTGGACGACTATTATTTTAAATTATTGGAAAAAATCATCCGTTCCAAACAAGCCGATATTATCGACATCGAGCTTTTTGCCGAGGAAAGCGGCATAAAACAAACCATAGCTTTGGCGCATGAGTATCAAACTGCCGCCTTGCTTTGCAATCACGATTTCCAAGCCACTCCGTCTTTGGCAGACATTACAGGCCGTCTGAAAACAATGGCCGAGTGGGGTGCAGATATCTGCAAAATTGCCGTGATGCCGCAATCGCCGCAAGATGTATTGACCTTATTACAGGCAACATATGATGTTTCACAAATTATCAATCGCCCGATTATTACTATGTCTATGGGTAAAATCGGAGCCGTCAGCCGCTTGGCCGGCTCGACTTTCGGCTCGGCCATTACCTTTGGTGCGGCACAAAAAACGTCGGCCCCCGGCCAAATTGATGCCAACGAATTAAGGAAAATCTTGGCAATTTTGGGATAGTTTAATTATTAATATTCAAGGACGTCTGAAAAATATTTTTCAGACGGCCTGATTTTTTTAAATTTATTTCTTTTAATTTTAAATAAAATAGGTAACAATAGGCTTCCTATTTTAATAACTAGAGGAGAAATAAAATGACTACTACTAAAGAAAACCTGGCGAATCCAGGTCCAGTAGGCCTGTGTGGATTTGCATTGACAACTTGGTTGCTCAGTCTGATTAACGGCGGCTTTTTTACTGCTCAAGAGGGTGTCGGCTTAGTTTTGGGCATGGCTCTCGCCTTTGGTGGTATCGCCCAAGTTATTGCCGGTATGTTTGAATTCAAGAAAGGCAATACGTTTGGTTTTACCGCTTTTATCAGCTATGGCGCATTCTGGTGGACGTGGGCTTTGTTTACCATCTTTTTCAAAGGTGAAACAGCTCCGGCATTTATCGGTTGGTATCTCTGTGCATGGGGTATGTTTTCGCTGATGATGTTTGTGGCCACCTTGACCAAGCCTAAAGTATTGAGCGGTATTTTCTTTTTCTTGACACTAACTTTCTTTGCTTTGGGTATTGGCGATGGCATGGAAAATCATAGCATCGTCCATATCGGCGGTTGTTTAGGCTTGGTAACTGCACTTGGTGCGTTCTACTTGGCAGCAGCAGAGGTTATCAACGAATCTTTTGGCCGTACTGTTTTGCCGGTTGGCGAGCGTAAATAAGGTTGCTTAAACAAAATGCCGTCTGAACGGTGGAAATGAAATCAAAGATTTCAACCACAATGTTCAGACGGCATTTTTTATTTGTCTTCAAAATAAATTATAGTGTTGTTAGGTAACTATAGATTATTGGATTATAATGAAGAATTTATCCATTTCCCATCACAAAGCCATTCTTTCTTGTCTATTCTCCATTCTTCTTTTTGAAAAATCATTCGAAATCTATATAAATTTTCTAAACCAGCGTGTTCCTCTTTAATATAGAAATAAGTTTTATTCCCCTCATTGCCCTCATTAATTATATGATGTGTTTCTAACTTATATTCAAAGGGGAATCGAACAGACAATGATACTTCCCTGGCTCTTAGTGTTTTCTTGGATGTACAAAACTGATCAAAAATAGCAGATAATTCATTCTTCAACATCTCTTTATAAGATTTGCTTCTTAAGCTCCTACACGCTTTTCTTTCCCAAGAATACATTTCCTGCATAAAATGAAGTAGTGTTTCTTTTGCTAGACTTGTATGGCTCATATCTTATTCTACTCAAACTATTACTTATGGGTTAAATTTATTGCCTAGATAGCTTCATAAAATCATTATATTATTTATCTGTATATGCAATCTACTTGAATGAAGCGAATCTTTCGGCCGTACTGTTTTGCCGGTTGGCGAACGTAAATAAGGTTGCTTAAACAAAATGCCGTCTGAACGGTGGAAATGAAATCAAAGATTTCGGCCACAATGTTCAGACGGCATTTTTATTTGTCTTCAAATAAATCGACATCAAATAAATCCGGCTCTTTGATGCGCTCCCGACAATCAAGCTTGATGTCTTCAGTAACCCGGCAGCAGCACGGCAAAATTTCTCCGGGCGCGACAAAAGCGAGCGGAAAATTATCATAAGAGACTTTTCCATCCAAGATTTTAACCCGGCATGAACCGCAATAGCCGCTGCGACATTGGTATTCAACCTCGTGTCCAGTGCGCTCCAAGCCCTCCAATAAGGTTTCGCCTTGTTGGAGTTGGAAGGTTTTGTCGTGTGTGCTGATGAGTGCCATATGATTTGTTTGGATTGGAAAGGCCGTCTGAAACGGTGTAAAGACGAAATCAAAGATTTCAGCCACACCGTTCAGACGGCCTTGATCATAAAACCGAATGTTCGATTACAGCTCGAAATCGCCCAAATCGTCGGCATTGACTTCCGAATCAATCTGACCAATCAGGTAAGAGGAAATTTCCACTTCTTGCGGCGCAACCTGTACATTGTCAGAAGACAGCCATGCGTTAATCCACGGAATCGGATTTTGGGTCGCACCTTCAAATCCGGCAGGAAGGCCAACCGCCTGCATACGCAGATTGGTAATGTATTCAACGTATTGAGCCAGAATTTCCTTGTTCAGGCCAATCATTGAGCCGTCTTTAAACAGATAGGCCGCCCATTCTTTTTCCTGCTCGGCTGCTTTTTTGAAGAGGTTGAAGCACTCGTCCTGCAATTCATTGGCAATTTCAGCCATTTCAGGATCATCGGCACCGGCACGCATCAGGTTGAGCATATGCTGGGTGCTGGTCAGGTGCAGGGCTTCGTCACGGGCAATCAGCTTGATGATTTTGGCGTTGCCTTCCATCAATTCGCGCTCGGCAAAGGCGAAAGAGCAGGCGAATGAAACGTAGAAGCGGATGGCTTCCAATACGTTGACGCACATCAGGCAGAGATAGAGCTTTTTCTTCAACTCACGCAAAGACACGGTAACGAGCTTGCCACCGATATTGTGCGAACCTTCGCCCAACAGATTGTAATATTGAGTGTATTCAATCAAATCATCATAATAGCAGGCAATGTCTTCAGCACGGGCGATGATGTATTTGTTTTGCACAATATCATCGAACACGACTGACGGATCATTCACGATATTACGGATGATATGAGTGTAGCTGCGCGAGTGGATGGTTTCGCTGAAGCTCCACGTTTCAATCCACGTTTCCAGCTCGGGAATAGACACCAAAGGCAAGAACGCAACGTTCGGACTGCGGCCTTGGATCGAATCGAGCAGGGTTTGGTATTTCAAATTGCTGATGAAAATATGTTTTTCGTGTTCGGGCAGATTGGCGTAGTCAATACGGTCGCGCGACACGTCGATTTCTTCCGGCCGCCAGAAAAACGACAGCTGCTTTTCAATCAGTTTTTCAAATACTTCGTATTTCTGCTGGTCATAACGAGCAACATTCACTGGCTGACCAAAAAACATCGGCTCTTTCAGCGCGTCGTTTTTGGTTTTGGAAAAGGTGCTGTATGACATGACTAGGTGTTCGCAGGACATAGTGTTTCTC
Organism: Neisseria sp. HMSC078C12; assembly: GCF_001838065.1. Lineage (NCBI taxonomy): Bacteria > Pseudomonadati > Pseudomonadota > Betaproteobacteria > Neisseriales > Neisseriaceae > Neisseria > Neisseria sp. HMSC078C12. Next base: position 273,973 of record NZ_KV835599.1, read on the forward strand.
TTTTTAAAAAATAATATTTAGTTTTCAGAGTACCTTTTGATATTCAAAACAAGACCATCTGAAAATTATTTACAAACCTCAATCACAAGCCATTATTTAAATAACTTTCATTTTTCACTTTGCTCTTTTATTTCGGATATACATTTGTGAACGATTTTCTGACAACCTAGTTTCAAAAATATCAATTACACGCACTAAATCTCCCAACTTCGTATAACCATAATTTTTACTATCAAAAGATGATTGGTTATTGATAATCTTCCCAACATTACTTAATGATGCCCAACTGTCTTCATCACAACTATTAGCAATGGCTTCTCTTAATAAATTCATTAATGTGGTATCACATTTAAGTTCATTAGCAGCTCTCTTCCGAATTTCAGCTGGTTGAGCATTTGTCCCACTGCTTTTATCAAAACTTGCATCTAAAAATAAAAATTTGCTACATGCAGCAACCAACGACTTAGGTGTTTTATGTTCGCCAAAACCAATGACTTGTTTCCCTTCCATTTTTATTCTCATTGCTAACGGTGTGAAATCACAATCGGAAGAAACAATGCAAAAAACGTCTATTTTATCTTGAAATAATAAATCCATTACATCTATGGTCATCGCCATATCAGTTGCATTCTTACCCTTTGTATAATCAAACTGTTGAACAGGTGCTAGAGCATAATCCAATAAGACAGCTTCCCAACCTTTTAATTGGTCACTTTTCCAATTCCCATAAATTTTTCTTATCATTACTGAACCATAATTTGCAAGTTCATTAAGAATAAAATCAATTTTCCCAAAAGGTGCGTTATCCGCATCTATAAAAAGAGCAACAATAGATTGCTCAGGTATATTTTTCAATTTATTTTTCCCCTATGTTATTTATTATTTCAGACAACTTCGTGAGGCCGTCTGAAAATCCCCCTTATTAAATCTTACAGGCCCCACCTGCGCAGCCGTCATCCTGAATATCGGTCTGCGTATCGTCCGCACCGTCGCGGGTGTTGTGGTAGTACAGGGTTTTGACACCGTATTTATAGGCGGTCAGCAGGTCTTTGAGCATTTGTTTCATGGAAACTTTGCTGCCTTCAAATTTGTTCGGGTCGTAGGCGGTATTGGCGGAAATCGATTGATCGACGAATTTTTGCATTACGCCGACAAGTTTCAGGTAGCCTTCGTTGCCGGGAAGCTGCCACAGAGTTTCGTAGGCGTCTTTCAGGGTTTCAAACTCCGGCACGACTTGTTTCAAAATACCGTCTTTCGATGCTTTGACCGTTACCAATCCGCGTGGCGGCTCGATGCCGTTGGTGGCATTGGCAATTTGCGAGCTGGTTTCAGACGGCATGAGTGCGGTCAGGGTAGAGTTGCGCAGGCCGTATTTGACGATGTCGGCACGCAGGCTTTCCCAGTCGTAGTGCAAAGGCTCGTTGCACACGGCGTCCAAGTCTTTTTTGTAGGTGTCGATAGGCAGTTTGCCTTGCGAATAAACAGTTTGGTTGAACAGTGGGCATGCGCCGTATTCTTTGGCAAGGTTCACCGATGCTTTGAGCAGGTAATACTGCATGGCTTCAAAGGTGCGGTGGGTCAGGCCGAGGGCGGAGTCGTCGCTGTAACGTACGCCGTTTTTCGCCAAATAGTAGGCGTAGTTGATGACGCCGATGCCGAGTGTGCGGCGGTTCATGGTCGCGGTGCGTGCGGCTGCAACCGGATAGTCTTGATAGTCCAACAGGGCATCAAGTGCGCGTACGGTTAAATCGGCAAGCTCTTCCAGTTCGTCCAAGTTGTTCAATGCGCCCAAGTTGAAGGCGGACAAGGTGCACAAGGCAATTTCGCCGTTCGGATCGTTGATGTTGTCCAGCGGTTTGGTCGGCAGAGCGATTTCCATGCACAAGTTGGACTGATGAACAGGCGCAACGCGTGGATCAAACGGGCTGTGTGTGTTGCAGTGGTCAACGTTTTGGATGTAGATACGACCGGTACCGGCGCGCTCCTGCATCAGGGTGGAGAACAATTCTGTTGCCGGCAAAGTGCGTTTGCGGATGTTTGGGTCTTGCTCGTATTGAGTGTAGAGGCGTTCGAATTCGTCTTGATCGGCAAAGAAAGCGTCGTACAGGCCGGGAACTTCATTCGGCGAGAACAGGGTAATATTGCCGCCTTTAATCAAGCGGGTGTACAGCAGGCGGTTGATTTGTACGCCGTAGTCCAGCTGACGGATACGGTTGTCTTCTACGCCGCGGTTGTTTTTCAATACCAACAGGCTTTCGGCTTCGATGTGCCACAATGGGTAGAACAAGGTTGCCGCGCCGCCGCGTACGCCGCCTTGCGAGCAGGATTTAACCGCTGCTTGGAACATTTTGAAGAATGGGATGCAGCCGGTGTGTTGTGCTTCACCGCCACGGATTTCGCTGCCCAAGCCGCGGATACGGCCGGCGTTGATGCCGATGCCCGCGCGTTGGGAAACGTATTTCACAATCGCGCTGGTGGTGGCGTTGATGGAGTCGAGACTGTCGTCGCATTCAATCAATACGCAGCTTGAGAATTGACGGGTAGGCGTACGCACGCCGCTCATGATAGGCGTAGGCAGCGATACTTTGAATGTGGAAACGGCGTCATAAAAGCGTTTGACGTAATCCAAACGGGTCTCTTTCGGATATTTGCTGAAGAGACACATGGCCACCAAAATGTATAAGAACTGAGGCGTTTCATAAATTTGGCGGGTAACGCGGTTTTGAACCAGATATTTGCCTTCCAGCTGTTTCACGGCAGCATAAGAGAAGGTCATGTCGCGGCTGTGGTCGATATAGGCATTCAGCTCGTCGAATTCTTCGCGGCTGTAATCTGCGATGATGTGGCGGTCGTATTTGCCTGCTTCGGTCAGTTTTTTAACGTGATCGTAGAGGTGGGGCGGTTCGAACTCGCCGTAAGCGATTTTGCGCAGATGGAAAATGGCGAGGCGGGCGGCCAGATATTGATAATCAGGCGTGTCTTGTGAGATCAGGTCGGCCGCGGCCTTGATGATGGTCTCATGGATGTCGTCGGTACGGATACCGTTGTAAAACTGAATATGTGATTTGAGCTCGACTTGCGATACGGAGACGTTTTGTAAGCCTTCCGCCGCCCAAGTAACAACACGGTGGATTTTGTCTAAATCGATATCTTCCAAGCGTCCGTCGCGTTTGGTTACTTTAATATTCGTTGCTGCATTCATTATTCAGTCTTCCCATTAAAAAACACAAGATACGGTATTTGATTGCTTTGAACGGCACAATATAATGTATTTTTCTTTGTTTAACTAGACTTGACAATGCGCTTTTTTCAGGGGTTGATTAAAGAGGGGAATGGCTCAGGCTAGGTTTTATGTGGGTTTGTGGCGGTCAGGCATTATTTTGTGTTTGCATCACATTTGTTTAAAATTTGTCTAGAGGCTTATGAAATAAAGAGATTTATATTCAGGTTTCGTCTAAATGGAAGGTGTGTTAAATTTTGCAAAGGAAGTAGTATGATGTAGTAATTAACCACATTTTTGTCATGTGAAAAATGGGCGTTTTGCCGGTGCCTAGGCGAAACATATAATGGAAAAACTATTTAGGAGAAGAATCCATGTTGATGCTGAAAAATTTAGGTTCCGCACTTGCGGCGGTTACCGTATTGAGCTTGGGTGCTTATTCTGCCGAGGTGGCGGCCAAGCCGCATGGCCCTCAGGCGAGCAAACACCAGCCAGCGAAGAAAAACAAATTGCATCCTGCCTGCAAGCAATACCTTGAGCGCCGTGCCACTTGGTATCGCTACAAAGGCAACAAGGCCGAGCTGAGGGAAAACCGTAAAGCGGAAAAAGCGTTCCGCGGTTTGCCTTATGCCGAGCAAAAAATTCAATGCCAAGCCGCTTATCAGGCATTTGATGATTTTGATCACGGCAAATTCCGCCGCCGTTAATCCTCTGATTTGAATAAAGGCCGTCTGAATGTTTCAGACGGCCTTTGATATTTATTTCTCAACAATGATTTTGTTTTCGGCTTGAGGCTCGTATTGGGTGGATTCATCACCGTAATACAATACGCCCAGCTTGATGGGGATGCGGCCTTGCGATTTGCGGTGGGCATTGGAGTCGCGCAGGGAGTAGGCGCAACCGCAGTATTCTTGTTGGTAGAAATGTTCGCGTTTGCTGATTTCAATCATGCGTGCGCTGCCGCCGCCTTTGCGCCAGTTGAAATCCCAATAAACCAGGTCATCGTAGGGCTCGGCAGCGCGATGGCCGCAGCCGTTGATCTGTTTCATGTCTTTCCAGCGTGAAATGCCTAATGAGCTGGTGAACACGTGGAAGCCGTTTTCATGGGCATATTGTGCCGCTTTTTCAAAACGCATATCGAAACACATGGTGCAACGGATACCGCGTTCAGGTTCGAATTCCATGCCTTTGGCTTTGGCGAACCATTCTTTGCGGTCGTTTTCGTAGTCGTCGTCTTTGTCGATGAAGGGAATGCCGAATTTATCCGCAAAGCGCATGTTTTCTTCTTTACGCAACATATATTCTTTGTGCGGATGGATATTGGGGTTGTAAAAATAAATGGTGTAGTCGATGCCGCTGGCGAGCAGGGCTTCCATTACTTCGCCGCTGCACGGAGCGCAGCAGGAATGCAGCAGGACTTTTTTATGGCCACCGGGCGGAACGAGGATGGGGCGGTCGATATCGGTAACGATAGGCTTGGTTTTTTCGGTCATGGTTGTATTCTGTTTTTGATATTTTGTTTCAGACGGCCTTTATCTCTGAGGCCGTCTGAAGGGGTTGAAATCTATTTGTCTATTTTAACAGAGCAATACTTTATGGAACAGATTGTTTCTGTGTTTCTTTTTCGTTTAACGGTTTGAAATCTTTAGCGTCCGGCGGCGGTTCGGCAAAGATGGCATCGGGATTGTGGTGCGCTGCAAATTCTGTCAGCAGGTTGCGGTAGTCCAACGATTGCTTCATCAGTTCGGCAGCGGCGGTACGCAGGTTGTCCACGTCTTCCGGCGGCAGATAAAAACTGGTCGGAATGTTCAATACTTTTTCCCTCAACTCGGAAGGAGGGAGGTCTTTGAGGTTAAGGCTGACGAAGGAGAAACTGATGCCGTCAGTCTGTTTGTCTTTATTCCACTGATCGACGAAGGCGCGGAAACGGCGCAGGGATTCTTGCGAGTTTTGGTCGATGGGGATATTGACGATGGAGGAGACGACGTCGCGGAAACCGGGAACGGCCGCGGTTTTGTCCAAATTGCTGCTGACTTGGTTTTGCGCATTGACGTTGATGACGACGATATGGCGGATGTTGTTTTGCAGGATTTTATTTGTCAGGATTTTTTCCGGGTACATTTCCGTCATATCCAAAAGGCTGCGCATGCCCAGATTGTCGGTCAGACCGCCGTCTATCAGGTGGATGTAGGGTCGGTTTTTCCCGTCTGCGTATTTTTGGAAGCGCTCGTAAAACTCTTTTATGGTGCGGCTTTGTTGTCTGCCTGTTTCACTGTCGTCTACATCTTCGATTTTAATCGGCGGCGTGTAGTTGCAGCGACCGCCGTTGTTGTTTAGGGTAATCGGTGCAAAGACCATGGGGACGGAACTGGATGCGGCGACGGCGCGGGCGATGCGGAGGTTGCCCAGGTCGATACACATCGGATCAAAGTATTCCTGCGTGAAGTTGAAGCGTTCACCTATGCCCATATCGGTGGCGGAAATGATGGCAAACGGGCCTTTACCGTGTTTTTCCAAATCGCGGAAAGTGGTCTTGCCGAAAAGATAGTTTTCAAACTGCTCCTGCAACAAATCTCCGCGTCCGTATTCAGGCGAGGCCAGTCGGGGCAGGTTGGACATGGAAAAGGCTTGTTTGATGACTTGGCGTTAGAAGTTTTGGTGTAGGAAACGTTTGTAAAACAATGGGATGGTGTCTTCGCCTTTTAATGCGAAATAGGCGGCCAAAACCGATCCGCCGGATACGCCGACGACGACATCGACGTTGGCCAGCAAGGATTTTCTTTTGCCGCCGATGGTTACCTGCTGCTGGTTGAGCTGTTCCAAAACGCCGTAACCCAAGGCCGCCGCACGCGTTCCTCCGCCTGAAAACATGACGACAATTAAGGTATCGTCATCGTCTTCACGCTGGAGTTTGCTGGTTTCAAAGCGGTAGCCTTGCTTCAAATCGACTGCATCAATACCGGCAATGGGTTGGTATTTCACCAAGGAGCAGGCGGATAACAGGGCGAGAGAAAGTATGGAAAGCGTGGATTTGAGCGGGAATTTCGGCATAAAGTCAACAAAATCGGAAAATTATTGAAAACGGATTATAAAGGTTTTCAGGCGTTGTTCACAGAAGCAGACCTTTCAGACGGCCTTTTGTGTCGATTTTCCGTTATAATCGACACAATCTTTATCTTTCCAAACCCTTATGGCGCAACCGAACCGCATCAACCACGAACCTGTCTTTCTGCTTGCTTCCGCCCCTTGGCGCGAGAGCAGCTTGTGGGTGGAGGCCTTCAGCCGCCGTTATGGACGTGTGGCTTTGTTGGCCAGAAGCGCACGTAAACGGCAGAGCGAATTGCGCGGCGTGTTGGTGCCGTTTGTGCCGGTGAGTGCGTCTTGGTATGGTTCGCAAGAGTTGAAGACCCTGCATCGCGCCGAATGGATAGGCGGTTGGCCGCAGCCGCAGGGCAGGGCTTTATTCAGCGGATTGTATGTGAACGAGTTGATGCTGAAGTTGACCGTCCGCGAAGACCCGTTGCCCGAGCTTTACGATGTTTTGGCGGAAACCATGAAAACCATTTGCCGCGAGGCCAACCACATTGCCGCATTGCGCCGTTTTGAATGGACGCTGCTGACACGCTTGGGCTTTGCCCCCGATTTGTTCCATGACGGCAACGGCAATGAAATCAACGGCGAAGAAACGTATTGGCTCACGCCGGAAGAGGCTGTGGTTCCCTTGGCCGAGGCCGACCGCTTTCACGCGCTCAATAAAGGCGTTGCCGTATCGGGTGCGACGTTAATCGATTTGAGGGAAGGCAGTTTCGTTCATCAGGAAAGTCTGGGGCAGGCTTTGAAAGTGACGCGGCTTTTAATTGACAACCTTCTGCCCGAGGGCATCAAGTCTCGGCAGGTTTTGCAGCAGTTGCAGCAGTTTGGTTTGGACAGTTGAATTTTTCAGACGGCCTGTGAATATGAGCAGGCTCAGGCCGTCTGAAACTTTAAAGAAAGGACATTATTATGTTGTTAGGCGTAAACATCGACCATATTGCCACCGTCCGCAATGCGCGCGGTACGATTTATCCCAGCCCTGTCGAAGCGGCGCTGATTGCGGAAACCCACGGCGCAGATTTAATTACCATGCACTTGCGTGAAGACCGCCGCCATATTAAAGATGCGGACGTGTTTGCCGTTAAAAACGCCATCCGCACGCGCCTGAATTTGGAAATGGCGCTGACGGAAGAAATGCTGGAAAACGCGCTCAACGTGATGCCGGAAGATGTGTGCATCGTGCCTGAAAAACGCCAAGAAGTAACCACCGAGGGCGGTTTGGACGTATTGGCGCAACAGGATAAAGTGGCCGAGTTCACCAAAATCCTGACCGACGCAGGCATCCGCGTGTCCTTGTTTATCGATGCCGACAACGCGCAAATCCAAGCCGCTTATGATGTCGGCGCCCCCGTTATTGAATTGCACACCGGTGCATATGCCGATGCGCACAGCCACGCCGAGCAAATGAAACAATTCGAGCGCATTCAAAATGGTGCGCATTACGCCAGCGATTTAGGCTTGATCGTCAACGCCGGACACGGCCTGACCATTCACAACGTAACGCCGATTGCCCAAATTCTCGCCATTCGCGAGCTGAACATCGGCCACTCTCTGATTTCCCAAGCACTCTTCCTCGGCCTGCCTGAAGCGGTCCGCCAAATGAAGGAAGTCATGTTCAGGGCCAGAATGCTGCCTTAAGGGCATCAGCCATACCGGCTAAAGCGGTTTGCTTTGGCCGGTAGCCGCATTTTCAGACGGCCTGACTATTTAAACAAGGAGCAGACCCATGATTTACGGAATAGGCACGGATATTGTTTCCCTCAAACGCATTATCCGCCTGAACAAAAAATTCGGACTGGCATTTGCGCAACGCATTCTCAGCCCGGAAGAGCTGTTGGAATTTCCGCAGGCAGGCAAACCGGTCAACTATCTTGCCAAACGCTTTGCCGCCAAGGAGGCTTTTGCCAAAGCCGTTGGTACGGGCATACGCGGCGTGGTGTCCTTCCGCAATATCGGTGTCGGGCATGACGCATTGGGCAAGCCTGAATTGTTTTTTGCACCGGCTTTGAGCAAATGGCTGGAAGAGCATGGCATCCGCGGCTGTCATCTGAGCATGAGCGATGAAGAAGATACCGTCATGGCTTTTGTCATTGCGGAAAAATAAGGCCGGATTTAAGTATTCTGGAATAGAACATCCTTTTCAGACGGCCTGAAGGATTAGATATTTGTTAAAAGTCGGGCGCATGGGCCCGACATCGTTTTTTTACGCATAAATCGGCAGGTGTCGCTGCCTGCTACGTATAAGAATAATCTCATGATGATTGAAGACACACGTCCCTTGGTGCAAGTGGTTGCCGGAATTTTGCTCGACAAAAACGGCCGCTACCTGCTCAGTTCCCGCCCAGAGGGCAAGCCGTATGCAGGCTATTGGGAATTTGCCGGCGGCAAGGTGGAAGCCGGTGAAAGCGATTTTCAAGCCTTGCAACGCGAGTTTGAAGAAGAACTCGGTATCCGTATCCTCGCCGCTACGCCGTGGCTGACCAAAGTCCATTCCTACGAACACGCACATGTACGCCTGCATTTTTTATGGGTGGAAGCCGACCAATGGACGGGCGAAATCCAATCGAGGGAAGGGCAGAAATGGGCATGGCAAAAAGCAGGGGATTTTACCGTTGCGCCGATGCTGCCAGCCAATAGCGCATTGTTACGCTCCCTATCCATTCCGCGCCGGCTTCAAGGCCGTCTGAAAAGCGGCTTTAGCGGTCAAAACAGCATGGGCGAATATCATGTTGTGCCGTATGGATTGGCTCATCAAACCGCATCTGCCGTATTGCTGGAATTTGCCGATTGGCAACAAGGCAAGCTGCAAGAAGCGTCCAGCGCGTGGCCAATCATTGAAAATGCCGAACAATGGCGGCAGGTGCAAAATGCGGATGCCGTTGTTTGGAAAGTGGCGAATGAAGCGGCTGCCGGGCGAGTTGCGGATATTTTGGCGCAAGGCGTGGCGATGCCACTGATTGTAGCAGTTCCGGAAAGTCTGGTTTCCATTTATCGCGAACAGTGGCAGAGCATGGGTGCGCATGCCGTTTTGACCGATAATGACATTGAGGCCGTCTGAAATGAGTAAAAATCAAAAGCTTTTGATTGCCGCTGTTTTACTGATTGTGTTTGCGGCGGCCAAACTGCTGCTCTTGGATTGGTGGCAGCAACAGCAATCAAAAACGAAAGTAGTCGAATGTAATTTAACACAAGGCTGCGTTCTGCCTGACGGTTCAAAAGTGCGTGCAACATCCATCAATACGCACGAGCCGTTTGATATCGTGATAGAGAATGTTCCGCAAAATACGGGCGCGGTCAGCATCAGTTTCAGTATGAAAAACATGGACATGGGTTTTAACCGCTATAATCTGGCGCAACAATCGCCGCAAAGCTGGCAGGCTTTGCAAATCCGCTTGCCATTTTGTGTCGAGGGCCGCCATGATTACACTGCCGATATTACCGTCGGCAAACAGACTTTTCAGACGGCATTTAGCGCGAAGTAGCCATCCGATAGGGCCGTCTGAACGGCCATAGGCTAAAAAAATCTAATTTTTTTGATAACGTATTTAAAAATTCCTTATAAATGAATCAATTATAAATTATTTTTTGATGGATTGTTTACAATCATTCTGACTATAAACCAAAAATACAAAACGGACAGAAGCCAGGCTACATCAGGGTTTGATGTGGCAGGGACTGTCCGTTTTTTATGTTTGTTGCTAAAGAATCATTTATTAGCAACTGAATTTTTTATAAATTTTTTGAAAAAAGTGTTTGACAAGACCGGTTTTATTTTTTAAATTTGTTTCCATAAATAAAAACTACATCGCACTACAAAGGAACATCATCATGAATCTGTATCAAACCACTCTCTCTTGTTATAGATTTTCTCCCCTCTCCGCCGATCCCGTCGTCGTCTGCTTATTGCCAGTCGCGGCGGTCTGAAGGCTCTCAACCCGAATCCAGTTTCCGCATTCCCACAAACACTTCGGGTTTTAAAACTTCTTTCCCCTGTTGCATTCATATACTGATTAATAATATTTAAAAAACAAATACCTCCGCTTCAGCCTTATTGTATTTATTGGTTTTGATAACTATTTGTATTTATTGATTTTAAATTTTCAGATGGTTGATAATTGAAATTTTACAGTCCGTCTGAAAACAGTTTTCAGAATAATTGTTTATTTTTAAACGGTTCGTTTCAGGTTGTGAAAAAACCGAGCCGTCCGATTAATACTGATGAAAAAAGTCTATAAAGGAGAAATATGATGAGTCAACACTCTGCCGGAGCACGTTTCCGTCAAGCCGTGAAAGAATCGAATCCTCTTGCCGTAGTCGGTTGCGTCAATGCTTACTTTGCACGATTGGCCACCCAAAGCGGTTTCAAGGCGATTTATCTGTCCGGTGGCGGCGTGGCAGCCTGCTCTTGCGGTATCCCTGATTTGGGCATCACCACAATGGAAGATGTACTGATTGATGCGCGGCGGATTACGGACAATGTGGATACGCCTTTGCTGGTGGACATCGATGTGGGTTGGGGAGGAGCGTTCAATATCGCTCGTACGATTCGCAACTTTGAACGCGCCGGTGTTGCAGCGGTTCACATCGAAGATCAGGTAGCACAAAAACGCTGCGGCCACCGTCCGAACAAAGCCATTGTTTCTAAAGATGAAATGGTCGACCGTATCAAAGCTGCCGTCGATGCGCGCGTTGATGAGAACTTCGTGATTATGGCGCGTACCGATGCACTGGCGGTAGAAGGTTTGGATGCCGCTATCGAACGCGCTCAGGCTTGTGTCGAAGCCGGTGCAGACATGATTTTCCCTGAGGCCATGACCGATTTGAACATGTACCGCCAATTTGCAGATGCAGTGAAAGTACCTGTATTGGCGAACATTACCGAATTTGGTGCAACGCCACTTTATACCCAAAGCGAGCTGGCTGCAAACGGCGTATCGCTGGTGCTGTATCCGCTGTCATCGTTCCGTGCAGCAAGCAAAGCCGCTCTGAATGTTTATGAAGCGATTATGCGCGACGGCACGCAGGCGGCGGTGGTTGACAGTATGCAAACTCGTGCCGAGCTGTACGAGCATCTGAACTATCACGCCTTCGAGCAAAAACTGGATAAGTTGTTTCAAAAATGATTAACCGCTTTCAGACGGCCTTTCAGCAAATCCGTATCGGCCGTCTGAAAAAATAAAACCCATAAAAATACAAAGGAGAAATACCATGACTGCAACTACGCAAACCCCGACTTTCAAACCGAAAAAATCCGTTGCGCTTTCCGGCGTTGCGGCGGGCAATACCGAATTGTGTACCGTCGGCCGTACCGGCAACGATTTGAGCTATCGCGGTTACGACATCTTGGACTTGGCACAAAAATGCGAGTTTGAAGAAGTCGCCCACCTGCTGATTCACGGCCATCTGCCCAACAAATTCGAGTTGGCCGCTTATAAAACCAAGCTCAAATCCATGCGCGGCCTGCCTATCCGTGTGATTAAAGTGTTGGAAAGCCTGCCTGCACATACCCATCCGATGGATGTGATGCGTACCGGTGTATCCATGCTGGGCTGTGTTCATCCCGAACGCGAAAGCCATCCGGAAAGTGAAGCGCGCGACATCGCCGACAAACTGATCGCCAGCCTCGGCAGCATCTTGTTGTATTGGTATCAATATTCGCACAACGGCAGACGCATTGAAGTTGAAAGCGACGAAGACACCATCGGCGGCCATTTCCTGCACCTGTTGCACGGCAAACGCCCAAGCGAATCACACATCAAAGCCATGCACGTTTCACTGATTCTGTATGCGGAGCATGAGTTCAACGCTTCTACCTTCACCGCCCGCGTGATTGCCGGTACAGGCTCTGATATGTATTCCTGCATCACCGGCGCCATCGGCGCATTGAAAGGTCCGAAACACGGCGGCGCGAACGAAGTGGCTTACGATATTCAAAAACGCTACCGCAATGCCGACGAAGCTGAAGCTGACATCCGCGAACGCATCGGCCGTAAAGAAATCGTGATCGGTTTCGGTCATCCGGTGTACACCATTTCCGACCCTCGCAACGTTGTCATTAAAGAAGTGGCACGCGGTTTGAGCAAAGAAACCGGCGATATGCGCCTCTTTGACATTGCCGAACGCTTGGAAAGCGTGATGTGGGAAGAGAAAAAAATGTTCCCGAATCTGGACTGGTTCTCCGCCGTTTCCTACCAAAAATTGGGCGTACCGACCGCTATGTTCACACCGCTGTTCGTAATTTCCCGTACAACCGGTTGGAGCGCACACGTTCTCGAGCAACGCAAAGACGGCAAAATCATCCGTCCGAGCGCAAACTACACAGGCCCTGAAGATTTGGCATTCGTGGAGATTGAAAACCGCTAATACGCGTAGCAGCAGGGTGGGGCGCCAGCCCGCCCCATCTCGAAATGCCGTTTGAAAACAATGAATAAATTAAGTTTTCGTTTTTCGACGGCCTAGTGCAGTATGCGAGAGAGAGAGCCGGCCGTTTGGAAAACATGCTGCTCTGCTGTCGTCATTCCCATACAGGCAGAAATTCAAAAGTTGAAATGTTCTGCTGTAAAGAGTGCTGAAAAATTTAAGTTTGGATTTCCGTCTATACGGGAATGATGGTAGCGGAGCAGCAATTTTTTTCATACCGCGAATAGATTTCAAATCACAAGCAATAAAACCGAATTTATGGTTTCAGACGGCCTGAAGGTCCGAATCAACAGGCCGTCTGAAACCCAAAACCAAAAAAAGAATAGATTTTAGGAGAACCGACATGACTGCCAACCAACGCTACCGCAAAGCTTTGCCCGGTACGGATTTGGAATATTACGACGCGCGTCAGGCGTGTGAAGACATCAAACCAGGCTCTTACGACAAGCTGCCTTACACAAGCCGCATCTTGGCTGAGAACTTGGTCAACCGCGCAGACAAAGTCGACCTGCCTACGCTGCAAAGCTGGCTGGGCCAGCTGATTGAGGGAAAACAGGAAATCGACTTCCCTTGGTATCCCGCGCGCGTGGTGTGTCACGATATTCTGGGTCAGACAGCGTTGGTGGATTTGGCAGGCCTGCGCGATGCGATTGCCGAAAAAGGCGGCGATCCTGCCAAAGTGAATCCTGTGGTGCAAACCCAGCTTATCGTCGACCACTCTCTGGCCGTTGAATGCGGCGGTTATGATCCTGATGCCTTCCGCAAAAACCGCGAAATCGAAGACAGACGTAACGAAGACCGTTTCCACTTCATCAACTGGACAAAAACCGCGTTTGAAAATGTGGACGTGATTCCGGCGGGCAACGGCATTATGCACCAAATCAACTTGGAAAAAATGTCGCCAGTTATCCAAGTCAAAAACGGCGTGGCATTCCCTGATACCTGCGTCGGCACAGACTCACATACGCCGCACGTCGATTCATTGGGCGTGATTTCCGTAGGCGTGGGCGGTTTGGAAGCCGAAACCGTGATGTTGGGCCGTGCCTCCATGATGCGCCTGCCTGATATCGTCGGCGTTGAGCTGACCGGCAAACGCCAGCCGGGCATTACTGCCACCGACATCGTGTTGGCACTGACCGAATTCTTGCGTAAAGAGCGCGTGGTTGGCGCATTTGTCGAGTTTTTCGGTGAAGGTGCAAGAAGCCTGTCGATCGGCGACCGTGCCACCATTTCCAACATGACGCCGGAGTTCGGCGCGACTGCCGCTATGTTCGCCATCGACGAGCAAACCATTGATTATTTGAAACTGACCGGGCGCGACGACGCGCAAGTGAAATTGGTAGAAACCTACGCCAAAACCGCAGGCTTGTGGGCAGATGCCTTGAAAACCGCCGTTTATCCTCGCGTATTGAAATTTGATTTGAGCAGCGTAACGCGCAATATGGCAGGTCCAAGTAACCCGCATGCCCGTTTTGCGACCGCTGATTTGGCCAGCAAAGGCTTGGCTAAACCTTACGAAGAGCCTTCAGACGGCCAAATGCCTGACGGTGCAGTGATTATTGCCGCGATTACCAGTTGTACCAATACTTCCAATCCGCGCAACGTTGTCGCCGCCGCGCTCTTGGCACGCAATGCCAACCGCCTCGGTTTGAAACGCAAACCTTGGGTGAAATCTTCGTTTGCCCCGGGTTCAAAAGTAGCTGAAATTTATTTGAAAGAAGCAGGCTTGTTGCCCGAAATGGAAAAACTCGGCTTCGGTATCGTTGCCTTCGCTTGCACCACCTGCAACGGCATGAGCGGCGCGCTGGATCCGAAAATTCAGCAGGAAATCATCGACCGCGATTTGTACGCTACCGCCGTATTGTCCGGTAACCGAAACTTCGACGGCCGCATCCATCCGTATGCGAAACAGGCTTTCCTCGCTTCGCCTCCGTTGGTCGTTGCCTACGCGCTGGCAGGCAGCATCCGTTTCGATATTGAAAATGACGTACTCGGCGTTTCAGACGGCCGCGAAATCCGCCTGAAAGATATCTGGCCGACCGACGAAGAAATCGATGTCGTCGTTGCCGAATATGTGAAACCGCAGCAGTTCCGCGACGTGTATGTACCGATGTTCGACACCGGCAAAGCGCAAAAAGCCCCAAGCCCGCTGTACGACTGGCGTCCGATGTCCACCTATATCCGCCGCCCACCTTACTGGGAAGGTGCACTGGCAGGGGAACGCACATTAAGAGGTATGCGTCCGCTGGCTATTTTGCCCGACAACATCACCACCGACCACATTTCGCCGTCCAACGCGATTCTGGCGGCGAGTGCGGCGGGCGAATATCTGGCGAAAATGGGTTTGCCCGAAGAGGACTTTAACTCCTACGCCACCCACCGCGGCGACCACCTCACCGCCCAACGTGCCACCTTCGCCAATCCCAAATTGTTTAACGAGATGGTGAAAAACGAAGACGGTAGCGTACGCCAAGGTTCGCTGGCACGCGTTGAACCCGAAGGCCAAACCATGCGCATGTGGGAAGCCATCGAAACCTATATGAACCGCAAACAGCCGCTCATCATCATTGCCGGTGCAGACTACGGGCAAGGCTCAAGCCGCGACTGGGCTGCAAAAGGCGTACGCCTCGCGGGCGTGGAAGCGATTGTTGCCGAAGGCTTCGAGCGTATCCACCGCACCAACTTGATCGGTATGGGCGTATTGCCGCTGCAGTTCAAACCGGGTACCAACCGCCACACCCTGCAGCTGGACGGTACGGAAACCTACGACGTTGTCGGCAAACGCACGCCGCGCTGCGACCTGACCCTCGTGATTCACCGTAAAAACGGCGAAACCGTCGAAGTTCCGGTTACCTGCCGCCTCGATACTGCGGAAGAAGTATTAGTATATGAAGCCGGTGGCGTGTTGCAACGCTTCGCACAAGACTTCTTAGAAGGAAATGCAGCGTAAGGTAAATCGGGCATAGTTAAAATGTCCGGGCTACGCTAAAAAAGGTTTTCAGACGGCCTCGAATGTTTGAGAGGCCGTCTGAAAAAACCATACTAGAAATACAAAGGAGAACTCAAAATGCCGCAAATTAAAATTCCAGCCGTTTACTACCGCGGCGGTACATCTAAAGGCATTTTCTTCAAACGCACCGATCTGCCGGCCGCTGCGCAGGAAGCAGGCGAGGCACGCGACAAAATCTTGTTGCGCGTACTCGGTAGTCCCGACCCTTACGGCAAGCAGATAGACGGTTTGGGTAATGCCAGTTCGTCCACCAGCAAGGCGGTGATTTTGGATAAGTCCGAACGTGCCGACCACGACGTTGATTACCTTTTCGGGCAAGTTTCCATCGACAAACCTTTTGTTGATTGGAGCGGCAACTGCGGCAATCTGACCGCCGCCGTGGGCGCATTTGCCATCGAACAAGGCTTGGTTGATAAATCCAAAATCCCTTCAGACGGCCTGTGTACCGTCAAAATCTGGCAGAAAAACATCGGCAAAACCATTATTGCCCATGTACCGATGCAAAACGGCGCAGTTTTGGAAACAGGTGATTTTGAGTTGGACGGCGTAACGTTCCCGGCAGCCGAAGTACAAATCGAATTTCTTGATCCAGCCGACGGCGAAGGCAGTATGTTCCCAACCGGCAATTTAGTCGATGAAATTGATGTACCGAATATAGGCCGTCTGAAAGCCACGCTTATCAATGCCGGCATTCCAACCATTTTCTTGAATGCCGCAGATTTGGGCTATACAGGCAAAGAGTTGCAAGACGACATCAACAACGATGCTGCGGCTCTGGAAAAATTTGAAACCATCCGCGCATATGGCGCGCTGAAAATGGACTTGATCAGCGATGTATCCGAAGCCGCCACCCGCGCCCATACTCCGAAAGTCGCTTTTGTCGCCCCCGCGGCCGATTACACCGCTTCAAGCGGCAAAACCGTCAAAGCGGCCGACATCGACTTGTTGGTACGCGCGCTGAGTATGGGCAAATTGCACCACGCCATGATGGGTACCGCTTCGGTCGCCATCGCTACCGCCGCCGCCGTGCCCGGTACGCTGGTCAACCTCGCAGCCGGAGGCGGAGCGCGTAAAGAAGTCCGCTTCGGTCATCCGTCAGGTACGTTGCGTGTCGGTGCCGCCGCCGAATGTCAGGACGGACAATGGACGGCCACTAAAGCGGTCATGAGCCGTAGCGCACGCGTGATTATGGAAGGACAAGTCCGAGTGCCGGAAGATTGCTTTTAAGTTTTCAGACGGCCACGCTATGAAACAAGGCCGTCTGAAAACCAAATAAGCAGATTTTAGTCAGGTAGCGATACTTGCAATGGAGATTAGGGTTGGGCATGAAGCCTGACTAAACACCAAACCAAAGGCAATCCGGAAAGCGTTCGCTTTTCAGACGGCCTGAAACCAAAAAAACAATCAAAAATTCAAAGGAGAAACACCATGTCCAACCAACTCATTCTTGTTCTGAACTGCGGCAGCTCTTCACTTAAAGGTGCCGTTATCGACCGTAAAAGCGGTAAAGTTCTCCTAAGCTGTCTCGGCGAACGTTTGGGTACGCCCGAAGCAATCATTACGTTCAGCAAAGACGGTAAAAAATGCCAAGCTCCCTTGGCAGGGCGCAACTGCCACGCCGGTGCGGTGGGTATGCTGTTGAAAGAGCTTGAAAAACACGGCTTGCACGACCGCATCAAAGCCATCGGCCACCGCATTGCCCACGGCGGCGAAAAATACAATGAATCTGTTTTGATCGACCAAGCAGTAATGGACGAACTCAAAGCCTGCATTCCGCTCGCTCCGCTGCACAACCCTGCCAATATCAACGGTATTTTGGCTGCGCAAGAACATTTCCCCGGTCTGCCCAATGTCGGCGTGATGGATACTTCGTTCCACCAAACCATGCCGGAGCGTGCCTACACTTATGCCGTTCCACGCGAATTGCGTAAAAAATACGCTTTCCGCCGCTACGGTTTCCACGGTACCAGTATGCGTTACGTTGCCCCTGAAGCCGCACGCATCTTGGGCAAACCGTTGGAAGACATCCGCATGATTATTGCCCACTTAGGCAACGGCGCATCCATTACCGCCATTAAAAACGGCAAATCCGTTGACACCAGTATGGGCTTCACGCCGATCGAAGGTTTGGTAATGGGTACACGTTGCGGCGACATCGATCCGGGCGTATACAGCTATCTGACTTCCCATGCCGGTTTGGATGTTGCCCAAGTTGATGAAATGTTGAACAAAAAATCAGGTTTGCTCGGTATTTCCGAACTTTCCAACGACTGCCGTTCTTTGGAAATCGCGGCGGACGAAGGTCATGAAGGTGCGCGTTTGGCCCTGGAAGTCATGACCTACCGCCTTGCCAAATACATTGCTTCTATGGCTGTGGCTTGCGGCGGCGTTGACGCGCTCGTGTTTACCGGCGGTATCGGCGAAAACTCGCGTAACATCCGTGCCAAAACCGTTTCCTATCTTGATTTCTTGGGTCTGCACATCGACACCAAAGCCAATATGGAAAAACGCTACGGCAATTCAGGCATTATCAGCCCGACCGCTTCCTCTCCGGCTGTTTTGGTTGTGCCAACCAATGAAGAGCTGATGATTGCCCACGATACGGCGCAGTTGGCCGGCTTTATGGAAGAAGTAGGCTAGGGCGAAGATTTTCCTAGGCCATAAACAATAAAAAGTGCGGATTCATCATCCGCACTTTTTTAATTACATCTCAATCAAGCCACTTGGGTTTGATGTTCGTCACCGTTGCGCTCACGAACTGAGCCCAAGCGGTAAACGGTTTCACCTTGTTCGCTCAAGAAAGCTTGTACTGCATCAGCATCTTCTTTAGCAATAATAACGACCATGCCGATACCGCAGTTGAACGTACGGTACATTTCTTGGGTTTCCACATTGCCTGCTTTTTGCAGCCATTGGAACAATTTAGGCAATTCCCACGCTTTGGCATCGATTTGTGCAACGGTATTTTCAGGCAAAACGCGAGGTACGTTTTCGGTAATGCCGCCGCCGGTAATGTGGGCCATGCCTTTAATGGTGAATTTTTCCAAAGCGGCAAGGATAGGTTTCACATATAGACGGGTAGGGGCGATGATGGCTTCACGCAAAGTTTTGCCGTTGTCGAATTCCGCGTCCAAATCGGGATTGTCGCGCTCGATGATTTTGCGTACCAAAGAGTAGCCGTTGGAGTGTGCGCCGTTGGAAGCCAAGCCCAAAACAACGTCTCCGGCCTGAATGCTGCGGCCGTTAATCACGCGTTCTTTTTCAACCACGCCGACGGCAAAACCGGCCAAGTCGTATTCGCCTTCGGGATACATGCCCGGCATTTCGGCAGTTTCACCGCCAATCAAAGCGCAACCGGATTCTTCGCAGCCTTGGGCAATACCTTTAATCACATCAGTCGCGCGGGCAACATCCAGCTTGCCGCAAGCGAAATAGTCCAAGAAGAACAAAGGTTCTGCACCTTGAACCAAAATGTCGTTGACGCTCATGGCAACCAAATCGATGCCGACGGTATCGTGTTTGTCCCAGTCGAATGCCAGTTTCAGCTTGGTGCCGACGCCGTCCGTACCGGAAACCAATACCGGATTTTTGTATTTTTTGCCGATTTCGACCAAAGCGCCGAAACCGCCCAAATCACCCAACACTTCAGGGCGCATAGTACGTTTGGCAAAAGGTTTGATGTTTTCGACCAGTTGATCGCCTGCGTCGATATCCACGCCTGCGTCACGATAGCTCAAAGAAGTGCTCATTGGATTTCCTTATTCGGGTATGGGTAGATTGTCGGAGCGTATTTTATCTTAAATTGGAGGATTCAGGCTGAATTTTTTGGCGTTATTGTTAACAATTTTATTTTGCCTTGATTGGTGCCGCACTTTCAGACGGCCTTTGTGAATCTGTTATACTGCTTATTTATTTTGAAAACCTTAAACATCAATTGGGAAATACCTTTTTATGTATCAAAAGAAAGAACGTGGCGCAAAACCGTGGGTAATTATGGCTTGCGTTATCGCAGCCTTTATTTGGCTTTTATATGCCTTGGGCGATGTTTTGACGCCGTTTATTGTAGCCGCCGTTTTAGCCTATGTTTTGAATCCCTTGGTCGAATGGCTACAACTGAGGCGTATCCGCCGCGCACCGGCCTCTATGATTATTATGGCGCTTGCTTTGCTGATATTACTGGCGTTGATGCTGATTATCGTGCCTATGTTGTTGAACCAGTTTAACAATCTGGCCGAACGCCTGCCGCAAATCGTGGGCTTTGTTCAAAACAAATTGCTGCCGTGGCTCAACAGCGTCAGCGGGAATTATATTCAAATCGATCAAGAATCAATCATCGCATGGTTGCAGTCGCATACGGATGAGTTGAGCAATACGCTCAAAGCATGGATTCCTACCTTGATGCGTCAAAGCGGCAACGTGATCAGCGGCGTCAGCAATTTGGTATTGCTGCCTTTGCTGCTGTATTACTTCTTGTTGGATTGGAAACGCTGGTCTTCCGGAATCAGCAAATTGGTTCCACGCCGTTTTATCGAGACCTACACGCGTATCAGCAGCAATATGGACGAAGTTTTAGGTGAGTTTCTGCGCGGCCAGCTGATGGTTATGATGATTATGGGCTTGGTCTATGGCTTGGGCTTGATGTTGGTCGGTTTGGATTCTGGCTTTGCCATCGGTATGATTGCCGGTATTTTGGTATTTATTCCGTATTTGGGCGCATTTACCGGCCTTTTGCTGGCGACAATCGCCGCACTTTTGCAATATGGCTCATGGCAGGGTTTGTTGATGGTTTGGGCTGTATTCGGTGTCGGACAATTCTTGGAAAGCTTTTTCATTACGCCTAAAATCGTCGGCGACCGCATCGGTTTGTCTCCGTTCTGGGTGATTTTCTCGTTGATGGCTTTCGGACAACTGATGGGTTTTGTCGGTATGCTTGCCGGTCTGCCGCTTGCCGCCGTAACATTGGTTTTATTGCGTGAAGGCGCATCTGCTTATTTCGGCAGCCATTTCTACAAACATAAATAAATAATGATATTAAGGCCGTCTGAAATCCAAGTTTCAGACGGCCATTGATAACAAAGGAAGTTTATATGTTAGCCATTATCGGCGGCAGCGGCTTGACCAAACTGCCGGAGCTCGAAATTACCGAACGGAAAATCGTCCGCACCCCTTACGGCTTAACCAGCAGCCCTATTTTATTCGGCAGGTTGGGGCGCTTGGACATTGTTTTCCTTGCCCGACACGGCTTCAGCCATACCATCGCGCCGCATGAAATCAACTACCGCGCCAATATCTGGGCGTTGCACTCTTTAGGCGTTGAAAACATCATTGCCATTTCCTCAGTCGTCGGCATCAATCCTGATTTTGAAAACGGCAGCCTGGTGCTGCCGGACGATTTGATCGACTATACCTATGGCCGTAAAGATACCTTTTTTGAAGGCCAAGAATGCCCGGTCGTCCATACCGATTTTTTCAACCCTTATAGCCATGAGTTGCGGCAAGAATTATTGAACATCACAAAAGAACACAATGTGCCGATTTACGACGCCGCCGTTTATGGCTGCCTGCAAGGCCCGCGCCGCCCGACCCATGCCGAAATCGCCCGTTATCGCCGCGACGGCGTAGATGTACTCGGGATGACCGGTATGCCAGAAGCCGTTTTGGCCAGGGAGTTGAAAATGGCCTATGCCCACTTTTGCAGCGTCAGCAGCATTGATTGTTTTGATAATGGAAAAGGGAATGAAGGCTGTAACGAACAGGTTTCTATGACAATGACCAAAATCCGACAGTTATTGAATGGTTTGTAATTGATAATGCCGTCTGAAATGAGGTTTTCAGACGGCATTGTTTATTTAAGAAGCCGTTTCGCGCGCCCAGTAGGGCAGAGAGGCTTTTTGTTTGCGGAACGAGGCAAGTTGCATGCCCCGACATTTTTCAAAAATCAATTCAACCCCGCTTTGCAAGTGTAAAATTAAATTGGTATGCGTTTCCGTTTTAATAAAATCGATATTGCGTTGCACCAAACGTTGAATGACGGCATACACATCAAGGCAGCCATTTGCGAAAAACCACGGATTCAACTTTACCCAACGGCCACCGCTTAAGGCCGCATCAGGCTGAAAATCAGCACGAATCTGAGTCAGTCGATTGTCGGAGAAATGCAGCTCGATATCGCCATAAAGCCAAATATTCCAGCCTTTTTGTACCAACAAGCCTTTAGGGACGCAATCAGGCGCAGGAAACATCTGCAAAATAGACTCTGCCGATTGTCCGATTTCCAAATAATCAAACCGGCCGGTATACAAAAAATCATAAATATCAACGGCAATAGGAAAGTGGTAGCGCATGGCAACAACCATAGAAAAGCAATTAACCAAGCTATCTTAAACTTAAAATATAATGAAATCAATTCCTATTATTATTTAATTAATATAAGAAAGGCCGTCTGAAATTCCAGACGGCCTTGTATCTTTGGTTTAAACCGATATTGGTTTATTCAGCCTTTAAATCAGCCACACATTGCTTATCGCGTGCCTCAAAGGCTTCCGCGCCACCCAAGAGTTTGAGTTGCTCCTCAGGACTGATTTTGCCGAAGGTTCGGATTTGCTCGTCAGAGAGTTTGCTTAAAGGCTGATCCCACATGCAGACACAATAGTCTTGAGCCAATTTCTCGTTTTGCGCATCCAAACCTTTTGCCTTCAAATCAGCTTGCCATTTTTCAGCGAAAGGAATGTTTTTCACGCAAGACTCCACCACATTTTGTTTCATCTGCGGCTTGTTCATGGCGCATTGCGAGAGCAGGGCAGTCAGCGCCAGCAAAGACAAAATTACCCATGCCCAAATACGGATGGTACGGATTTTTGCCTTGGCTTTCTTTCTGGCCGCCAGTTGTTCTTCAGACGGCCTGTCTGTTTGTTGCTCAGTCATGCAGGCTTTCCATACGGATCATGGTGATCGGAGCATCCACGCAGCTCAGTGCCTCAATCGCTGCGATAGCGCGTTTGACATTACGTTCCACAGTTGTGTGAGTCAAAATCACGATTTCGGCAGTACTTTGATCAATCACACCTTTTTGAATCAAAGCCTCGATAGAAACATTTTCTTTGGCCAAGAGGGCGGCAATTTGACCCAAAGTACCCGGCTCATCAGTTGCTTGAACGCGCAGATAGTAGCCGCTGGTGATTTCATCCATAGGCAGAATATTTTGCGCTTGAACTTGTGAAGGTTGGAATGCCAAGTGAGGAACACGGTGGTCAGTTTCCGCTTCAAGCAGGCGGGCAATATCAATAATATCGGCAACCACGGCAGAAGCAGTCGGCAATGCACCGGCGCCGGCACCATAATACAAAGTCTCACCAACCATATCGGCATTGACACGGACAGCATTCATCACGCCGTTCACATTAGCCAACAGACGGCTTTCAGGAATCAGAGTAGGGTGTACGCGCAACTCGATGCCTTTGTCGGTTTTACGGGTAATCCCCAACAATTTAATACGATAGCCAAGCTCTTCAGCATATTTGATGTCGCGGCTGTCGAGTTTGCTGATACCTTCCAAATAGCAGGCAGAAAAGTTCATCGGCGTACCAAATGCCAATGCACTCATAATCGTAATTTTATGGCCGGCATCATGACCTTCGATATCAAAAGTAGGATCGGCTTCAGCATAGCCCAAAGCCTGAGCTTCTTTCAATACGTCTGCAAACGCACTGCCTTTTTCGCGCATTTCAGTCAGAATGAAGTTGCTGGTGCCATTAATGATACCGGCGATACTGCGGATTTGGTTCGCAGCCAAGCCTTCACGTAAAGCCTTGATAATGGGGATACCGCCGGCAACAGCAGCTTCAAACTGCACCATGACATTTTTTTCTTCCGCCAAAGGGAAAATTTCATTGCCGTATTCGGCCAGCAGTTTTTTATTGGCAGTAACAATATGTTTGCCGTTTTCAATCGCCTTCAATACCGCATCTTTGGCAATACCGGTACCGCCAAATAATTCAACAACAACATCAACATCTTGATGTTGAACCAGCTCAAACGGATCTTTGATAAAAGCAGCATTCGGGCAAATTTGTTTGGCTTTTTCTTCGCTCAAATCGCAAACAGCAGAAATACGGACTTCGCGTCCCAAACGGCGGCTGATTTCCGCAGCATTGTCCTGCAATACAGTAGCCGTACCGCCACCGACTGTACCCAAACCTAAAAGACCGATATTTACTGGCTTCATTGTGTCTCCTTTTGAGCCGATACTTTAAAATAATCACGAAAAACCAAGGCTTGTTATAATCGCTTGCAATCGTCAATTCAGAGCAAAGCATCAATGCACAAGGTCAAACATTGAATCCTACCTGATATTGCTTGATTTTGCACCTTTTTTTGCAAGTTTCCAGAGGCCGTCTGAAAAATTGTTCCGCCATAAAAACAGGAATTACCATGAAAATTACAGAAAACCATATCGCCGAAGCCACATCATTTTTTTCATCCTCTCAAGGCATATTGCAAATTGGTGAACAAACATACTCAAAACCCATTTGCTGGCAAGATGGCAAAATTAGCATCATTCCTCAAGCGACCATCGGAGAATTAAACGAACAAATTTTTGTATCTGCAATTGAAGCAGCAGAAAACCGTCCTGAAGTCATCATTATCGGTACCGGAGCGAAACAACAATTCATGCATCCCAAAATTGCCGCAGCCTTATCAACTTACGGAGTCGGCCTCGAATGCATGAACACAGCCTCAGCTTGCCGAACTTTAGTTTTACTGCAAGGCGAAGGCCGAAGTACATGGGCTTGGTTGTGGCCATAATTTGTGAAAAAGGCTTTTACATCATAACAGTTTAAGTTCGCATAATTTATATTATGTTAAATTAATAATGCTAGTATTTTAGTCTATCAATTCCTGTTTTTCTTAATTCTACAATCACTTACAATATTCAAAAACAAAAAGGCCGTCTGAAAGGTTTTTCAGACGGCCGAGACCTTTGCAAAATCCCCCCAAAAATCCCCTAAATTCCTACTAAGACATTCAGGGGATTTTCCATGACCACCTTCTTCCAGCAAACTGCCCAAGCCATGATTGCCAAACACATCGACCGTTTCCCACTATTGAAGTTGGATCAGGTGATTGATTGGCAACCGGTCGAACAATACCTGAATCGTCAAAGAACCCGTTACCTCCGAGACCACCGCGGTCGTCCCGCTATCCCCTGTTGTCCATGTTCAAAGCCGTCCTGCTCGGCCAATGGCACAGCCTCTCCGATCCCGAACTCGA
>NZ_KV835600.1:0-263 GCF_001838065.1 Neisseria sp. HMSC078C12
CAATGGCACAGCCTCTCCGATCCCGAACTCGAACACAGCCTCATCACCCGCATCGACTTCAACCTGTTTTGCCGTTTTGACGAACTGAGCATCCCCGATTACAGCACCTTATGCCGCTACCGCAACTGGCTGGCGCAAGACAACACCCTGTCCGAATTACTGGAACTGATTAATCGCCAACTGACCGAAAAAGGTCTAAAAATAGAGAAAGCATCCGCCGCCGTCATTGACGCCACCATTATTCAGACCGCCGGCAGCAAACA
>NZ_KV835601.1:0-581 GCF_001838065.1 Neisseria sp. HMSC078C12
ATGTCTTCGAAAAAGGTCATGGTAAGGATGTGATTTCCGACAGCGCTTACCAGGCAGACCATACCGATACGCTGCGCTTCAACGGTGCCAAGTTTGCCGAAGCTGTATTTACCCGTTCGGGCAACAACCTGGTCATCAAAGCCTACGGTAGTGAAGATGCCGTAACCGTACAAGGTTATTTCGATAGCAGTTCCTACCGCTACTACGACTTTGCCTTTGACGACAAAACCGTTACCGCCAAAGACATGGCCGGTATGAAGATAGAAGGCGTCGGTACCGATGGCAACGAACGCCTCTATGGCTGGGATACCACCGATGTGCTGGACGGCGGCAAAGGCAACGACTACCTGGACGGCTATAACGGCGATGACCTGCTCAAAGGCGGGGAAGGCAACGACAGCCTTTACGGCGGCGAAGGAGCCGATACGCTGGAAGGCAATGCGGGCAATGATTACCTGAGTGGTGAGAAAGGTGCCGATATCCTCAAAGGCGGCGAAGGCAACGATGAATTGCGCGGTGGCGAAGGCAGCGACATTCTGAACGGCGGAGCCGGAGACGACAGACTGTACGGTGGCGACAGC
>NZ_KV835602.1:0-245 GCF_001838065.1 Neisseria sp. HMSC078C12
CGAATCGCAAAGCGCAGACCTTCTTCCATAGCGATAGGTGCAATCAGTTCTACAGTAATGGTTACGTTCTCACCCGGCATTACCATTTCTACGCCTTCTTCCAAAGTAACTGCACCAGTTACGTCGGTAGTACGGAAGTAGAATTGTGGACGGTAGTTAGCGAAGAATGGAGTGTGACGGCCACCCTCTTCTTTGCTCAGTACGTATACTTCTGCTTTGAATTTGGTGTGAGGAGTGATAGTACC
>NZ_KV835603.1:0-888 GCF_001838065.1 Neisseria sp. HMSC078C12
CATGGCTAAGGAAAAATTTGAACGTAGCAAACCGCACGTAAACGTTGGTACTATCGGTCACGTTGACCATGGTAAAACCACTCTGACTGCTGCATTGACTACTATTTTGGCTAAAAAATTCGGTGGCGCTGCAAAAGCTTACGACCAAATCGATAACGCTCCTGAAGAAAAAGCCCGTGGTATTACCATTAATACCTCTCACGTAGAATACGAAACCGAAACCCGTCACTACGCACACGTAGACTGCCCGGGCCACGCCGACTACGTTAAAAACATGATTACCGGTGCTGCCCAAATGGACGGCGCTATCTTGGTATGTTCCGCAGCTGACGGTCCTATGCCGCAAACTCGCGAACACATCCTGTTGGCTCGTCAAGTAGGCGTACCTTACATCATCGTGTTCATGAACAAATGCGACATGGTTGACGATGCCGAGCTGTTGGAACTGGTTGAAATGGAAATCCGTGACCTGCTGTCAAGCTACGACTTCCCAGGCGACGATTGCCCAATCGTACAAGGTTCTGCATTGAAAGCTTTGGAAGGTGATGCTGCTTACGAAGAAAAAATCTTCGAACTGGCCGCTGCTTTGGACAGCTACATCCCAACACCTGAGCGTGCTGTGGACAAACCTTT
The DNA here is from genome assembly GCF_001838065.1 of Neisseria sp. HMSC078C12. Taxonomy (NCBI): domain Bacteria; kingdom Pseudomonadati; phylum Pseudomonadota; class Betaproteobacteria; order Neisseriales; family Neisseriaceae; genus Neisseria; species Neisseria sp. HMSC078C12. Next base: position 634 of record NZ_KV835603.1, read on the forward strand.
CTTGTTGCCTATCGAAGACGTATTCTCTATCTCCGGTCGTGGTACAGTAGTAACCGGTCGTGTAGAGCGCGGTATCATCCACGTTGGTGACGAGATCGAAATCGTAGGTCTGAAAGAAACCCAAAAAACCACTTGTACCGGTGTTGAAATGTTCCGCAAACTGCTGGACGAAGGTCAAGCAGGTGACAACGTAGGCGTATTGCTGCGTGGTACTAAACGTGAAGACGTAGAGCGTGGTCAAGTATTGGCTAAACC
>NZ_KV835604.1:0-6715 GCF_001838065.1 Neisseria sp. HMSC078C12
GCATTCTGGCTACACAATAACAAGGGAAGACTCACTCGTGGCTGCAACCCTGCTTACTCAAAATCTATTCACACATGGTTACGTTTTGGGGAAATTATGAGGGGATCTCTCAGTGCTCAGCATGTTTGAGTGCTTTACTCGCCGCGGGTTGAGAAATATGTAAAACTTCAGCCGCACGCGTTAAGGAACCACAAGTCATTACAGCATAAAAGATATCGAGATGTCTTAATTTCATTCCATGTAGCCTACTGATTATTTATTTCTACGGACTATTCTAACGAATAAAGTATAAATAATCAGATATACTCGTCATAATTCAAATTTTGGTTTAGTTGTCACGAGAATTAATTCGTAAACGTGCAAGCTAAATAGATTGACTAGGGGAATATACGGGGTAAGAAAGCGGCTCGGCATACTGCCCTATAATAAATTGTTAGGAGAAGTACGCCGAGTAGTGTGTAGCTATTAGGTAAAGTATGTACCAATTTCAATAAATATTTTAATTAAGATACTGTTTGAAATATCAACAATAAAGGCACCGACCATAGGAACGACAAGGAAAGCTTTATGTGATGGTCCAAATGCTTTTGTGACTGTTTGCATATTCGCAATTGCTGTTGGTGTTGCTCCCATACCAAAGCCACAGTGACCCGCGCTGATCACGACAGCATCATAATCTTTGCCCATCATTTTGAAGGTGACAAAGCAGGCAAATAGCACCATGACAACAGTTTGTACAGCAATGATAATTAATACTGGCCCTGCCATGCTTGCCAATTGACCAAATTTTAATGACATTAACGCCATTGCCAAGAAAAGCGATAAAGCAACGCTACCTAATACATCGACGGTCGGCTCAAACACTTCGTGTTTAAATACATGAGTCAGTGTATTACGGATAATAATACCGACAAATAAACACCAGACAAAAGTAGGCAGTTGCAGAAAAGTATCTTTAAACAATGCACTGATATAGCCACCAACAACAATACAGATAATCAGCATTGAAATGGTTTCAATAACGTTATTTGCATTGATTTTTCTTTTGACGCTTGGTTGCTCAAAAGCTTCAACGATAGTGTCGCGCTCTTGCTCGGTTGTTTTAGGAATAGAGACCTTTTTCAAAAGATGACGGGCAACAGGGCCGCCAACTAAACCACCCAACACTAATCCAAGTGTTGCACAAGCCATCGCTAATTCAACGGCGCCTGTTACACCATATTTATCAGCGAGAATAGGGCCCCATGCTCCGGCATTACCATGACCACCTGTTAGAGTAATTGAACCTGCAATTAAGCCAATAAATGGACTTTCATTCATCATGACAGCCATACTCATGCCGACAGTATTTTGAATGGCGATTAGGATCGTTACTGCAATAGTTAATAGAACTAACGGCTTTCCTCCTTTAATCAGTCGAGAAAAGTCAGAACTTAGCCCGATAGAGGAAAAGAATGTGAGCATTAATAAACTTTGCAATGAAGCATCAAAAGTAAACGAATAACCTGATGTTTTATCAATAATTAACAGAACAATTGCAACAATAAAGCCACCAACGACGGCTTCTGGTATGTGGTTTTTTTGTAGGAACGGGGTAAATTTTACGACAAACATTCCTATGAGTAGCGCGATACATGCGACTAATAATGTATAACTGGCATCTAGGATCATTTTTTTACCTCTATTAGTTTACCAGAATTTTCACTATAACAATTTAACAATAGTGAAAAATGAAGTTACTTTGGTTAACTAATCTTTAACAATGAGTTTTATTAGGGTATCCATAACTTTTAGTTAATAGGGTCATAATTTTAGTGTGATCTTAATCATGAAATATTAAAAAGATTAAAATAACAACAATGGTATTTAATGATGGGTAAACCTAAATACCATGCGGGATCCGCACTATTTTCGGTGATAGCAAAAAATAAAAAAGTATAAATAATAAACAAAATTATAAGAGAAGGAGAACATGATAAGCGCAGGCCGAGCAATTTAAAGAAGTGTGATATACAACATAAAACAGCAGCATGACCTTTCTATATTTCGTTGCTTATCGAAGTGTTAATTTTCGGGTGGATTACTCTGTTTGTTGATTAATAACGGAGAAAAATATGATTGCTGTAATATTTGAGGTGCAAATACAACCCGACCAACAAACTCGCTATTTGACTTTAGCTGAGGAGTTAAGACCACTATTAAGTCATGTAGCTGGTTTTATTTCAATTGAACGTTTTCAAAGTCTAGCTACAGAAGGAAAAATGTTATCGCTATCTTGGTGGGAAAACGAATACGCAGTTCTGCAATGGAAAAATCATGTTTTACATGCGAAAGCTCAACAAGAAGGGCGAGAGTCAATATTTGATTTTTACAAAATTAGTATTGCTCATATTACTCGCGAATATTCATTTAAAAAGGACAAGGATAATGTTTGATGTTCACGTTGTTTTAGATAATCAAATAGGACAATTAGCATTACTAGGAAAAACATTAGGTAATAAAGGTATTGGATTGGAAGGGGGAGGGATATTTACGGTTGGTGATGAATGCCATGCTCATTTTCTTGTTGAACAAGGAAAGGAAGCTAAAATAGCGCTAGAGCAAGCTGGACTGTTAGTACTTGCGATCCGGACACCATTAATTCGTAAGTTAAAACAGGAAAAACCGGGGGAACTTGGCGAAATAGCACGAGTATTGGCGGAGAATAACATTAATATTTTAGTGCAATACAGTGACCATGCTAACCAACTGATATTAATAACGGACAATGATAGTATGGCTGCATCTGTTACGCTCCCTTGGGCAATAAAGTGAACTTGCGATGGCTAATTTAATACGAAAAGAGGTTACCTTTGAGTCCTCAATAGCCGCGATAGGGGCGGCTATGTCTGACATTTCACGAGTTAAAATACTCAGTGCTTTGATGGATGGGCGAGCTTGGACGGCCACTGAGCTAAGTTCTGTGGCGAATATATCAGCTTCAACGGCGAGCAGTCATTTATCTAAATTATTAGATTGCCAGCTAATCACAGTAGTAGCTCAAGGCAAGCATCGTTATTTTCGGCTAGCAGGAAAAGATATTGCTGAATTGATGGAAAGTATGATGGGGATCTCCTTAAACCATGGCGTACATGCCAAAGTTTCCACGCCAGTGCATTTACGAAAAGCACGTACTTGCTATGATCATTTAGCTGGCGAAGTTGCCGTTAAGATCTATGATTCCCTTTGTCAACAGCAATGGATCACTGAAAATGGTTCAATGATCACATTAAGTGGTATTCAATATTTTCATGAAATGGGAATTGACGTTCCTTCCAAACATTCACGTAAAATCTGTTGTGCGTGTTTAGATTGGAGTGAACGCCGTTTCCATTTAGGTGGGTACGTTGGAGCCGCATTATTTTCGCTTTATGAATCTAAAGGGTGGTTAACTCGACATCTTGGTTACCGTGAAGTTACCATCACGGAAAAAGGTTATGCTGCTTTTAAGACCCACTTTCACATTTAAGTTGTTTTTCTAATCCGCATATGATCAATTCAAGGCCGAATAAGAAGGCTGGCTCTGCACCTTGGTGATCAAATAATTCGATAGCTTGTCGTAATAATGGCGGCATACTATCAGTAGTAGGTGTTTCCCTTTCTTCTTTAGCGACTTGATGCTCTTGATCTTCCAATACGCAACCTAAAGTAAAATGCCCCACAGCGCTGAGTGCATATAATGCATTCTCTAGTGAAAAACCTTGTTGGCATAAAAAGGCTAATTGATTTTCGAGAGTTTCATACTGTTTTTCTGTAGGCCGTGTACCTAAATGTACTTTTGCTCCATCGCGATGACTTAGTAAAGCACATCTAAAACTTTTAGCGTTATTACGTAAAAAATCTTGCCAGCTTTCCCCTTCTAAAGGGCAAAAGTGAGTATGGTGCCTATCTAACATCTCAATGGCTAAGGCGTCGAGAAAAGCCCGCTTATTTTTTACATGCCAATACAATGTAGGCTGCTCTACACCTAGCTTCTGGGCGAGTTTACGGGTTGTTAAACCTTCGATTCCGACCTCATTAAGCAGCTCTAATGCGCTGTTAATCACTTTACTTTTATCTAATCTAGACATCATTAATTCCTAATTTTTGTTGACACTCTATCATTGATAGAGTTATTTTACCACTCCCTATCAGTAATAGAGAAAAGTGAAATGAATAGTTCGACAAAGATCGCATTGGTAATTACGTTACTCGATGCCATGGGGATTGGCCTTATCATGCCAGTCTTGCCAACGTTATTACGTGAATTTATTGCTTCGGAAGATATCGCTAACCACTTTGGCGTATTGCTTGCACTTTATGCGTTAATGCAGGTTATCTTTGCTCCTTGGCTTGGAAAAATGTCTGACCGATTTGGTCGGCGCCCAGTGCTGTTGTTGTCATTAATAGGCGCATCGCTGGATTACTTATTGCTGGCTTTTTCAAGTGCGCTTTGGATGCTGTATTTAGGCCGTTTGCTTTCAGGGATCACAGGAGCTACTGGGGCTGTCGCGGCATCGGTCATTGCCGATACCACCTCAGCTTCTCAACGCGTGAAGTGGTTCGGTTGGTTAGGGGCAAGTTTTGGGCTTGGTTTAATAGCGGGGCCTATTATTGGTGGTTTTGCAGGAGAGATTTCACCGCATAGTCCCTTTTTTATCGCTGCGTTGCTAAATATTGTCACTTTCCTTGTGGTTATGTTTTGGTTCCGTGAAACCAAAAATACACGTGATAATACAGATACCGAAGTAGGGGTTGAGACGCAATCGAATTCGGTATACATCACTTTATTTAAAACGATGCCCATTTTGTTGATTATTTATTTTTCAGCGCAATTGATAGGCCAAATTCCCGCAACGGTGTGGGTGCTATTTACCGAAAATCGTTTTGGATGGAATAGCATGATGGTTGGCTTTTCATTAGCGGGTCTTGGTCTTTTACACTCAGTATTCCAAGCCTTTGTGGCAGGAAGAATAGCCACTAAATGGGGCGAAAAAACGGCAGTACTGCTCGGATTTATTGCAGATAGTAGTGCATTTGCCTTTTTAGCGTTTATATCTGAAGGTTGGTTAGTTTTCCCTGTTTTAATTTTATTGGCTGGTGGTGGGATCGCTTTACCTGCATTACAGGGAGTGATGTCTATCCAAACAAAGAGTCATCAGCAAGGTGCTTTACAGGGATTATTGGTGAGCCTTACCAATGCAACCGGTGTTATTGGCCCATTACTGTTTGCTGTTATTTATAATCATTCACTACCAATTTGGGATGGCTGGATTTGGATTATTGGTTTAGCGTTTTACTGTATTATTATCCTGCTATCGATGACCTTCATGTTAACCCCTCAAGCTCAGGGGAGTAAACAGGAGACAAGTGCTTAGTTATTTCGTCACCAAATGATGTTATTCCGCGAAATATAATGACCCTCTTGATAACCCAAGAGGGCATTTTTTACGATAAAGAAGATTTAGCTTCAAATAAAACCTATCTATTTTATTTATCTTTCAAGCTCAATAAAAAGCCGCGGTAAATAGCAATAAATTGGCCTTTTTTATCGGCAAGCTCTTTTAGGTTTTTCGCATGTATTGCGATATGCATAAACCAGCCATTGAGTAAGTTTTTAAGCACATCATCATCATAAGCTTTAAGTTGGTTCTCTTGGATCAATTTGCTGACAATGGCGTTTACCTTACCAGTAATGTATTCAAGGCTAATTTTTTCAAGTTCATTCCAACCAATGATAGGCATCACTTCTTGGATAGGGATAAGGTTTTTATTATTATCAATAATATAATCAAGATAATGTTCAAATATACTTTCTAAGGCAGACCAACCATTTGTTAAATCAGTTTTTGTTGTGATGTAGGCATCAATCATAATTAATTGCTGCTTATAACAGGCACTGAGTAATTGTTTTTTATTTTTAAAGTGATGATAAAAGGCACCTTTGGTCACCAACGCTTTTCCCGAGATCTCATCTATTGAAACAGCTTGATAGCCTTTTTCAACAAACAATATTCGTGCTGAGTTAACCAGTGATTGATAGGTACTCTTAAAATTTTCTTGTTGATGATTTTTATTTTCCATGATAGATTTAAAATAACATACCGTCAGTATGTTTATGGTATCATGATGATGTGGTCGTGACAATCTTAAGAACATTTAGGTTATTTTATGTATATTGAACAGCATTCTCGCTATCAAAATAAAGCTAATAACATCCAATTAAGATATGATGATAAGCAGTTTCATACAACGGTTATCAAAGATGTTCTATTATGGATTGAACATAATTTAGATCAGTCTTTACTGCTTGATGATGTGGCGAATAAAGCGGGTTATACCAAGTGGTATTTTCAGCGGCTGTTCAAAAAAGTAACAGGGGTCACACTGGCTAGCTATATTCGTGCTCGTCGTTTGACGAAAGCGGCTGTTGAGTTGAGGTTGACGAAAAAAACTATCCTTGAGATCGCATTAAAATATCAATTTGATTCCCAACAATCTTTTACACGTCGATTTAAGTACATTTTTAAGGTTACACCAAGTTATTATCGGCGTAATAAATTATGGGAATTGGAGGCAATGCACTGAGAGATCCCCTCATAATTTCCCCAAAGCGTAACCATGTGTGAATAAATTTTGAGCTAGTAGGGTTGCAGCCACGAGTAAGTCTTCCCTTGTTATTGTGTAGCCAGAATGC
>NZ_KV835605.1:0-706 GCF_001838065.1 Neisseria sp. HMSC078C12
CGTCGCGTTCCATCAGGTTGGTGCTGCCGTCGGCAAACACCCGTTTGGTCAGCTCGTTGTTGTAATCGTAATGATATTGCTCGGTACGGCCCAGTATGTCGGTTACCTCGGTGTAACCTTCGTGATAGGTAAAGCGCCATTCCTCGCCCAAAGAAGTCCGGTTGCGGATGACTTTGCCGGTCGGGGTGTAATGGTCGTATTCGTATTCCGATACCAATCCGGCCGCATCCGTATGCGACACCATCAGATTGTTTTTATAGCCGAAGCTGCGTTTGACGTTGCCGTCGCGGCCGATGACGCGGATTAAGTCACCACTGCCGTTGTATTCGTAGCGGACCAGCGGACTGCCGACCCGGACCGTTTCACCGAAGGATGGCAAACCTTCCAACAGCGACACCGACAGCAGCCGCATTTGGGGTGACTGCTCATCGGCCACATTGCCGAAGTTCAGCGAGAATACCCGGCCGTTGCCGTCAATAATGTATTGCGGCAGACCGGTCAGCGGATGATAGACGAAACGCTGATGGTTGCCGTTGGCGTCTTCCACCGCCACCAAAGGGAAGAGGGTGGCATCTTCGTCCGAACCGTCTTCAGCGACCACCAAAGGGGCAAAACGCAGCGCTATCGAACCGTCCAGCGAAGCGATGACGTAATGGCCGTCCGGATTTTTGCTGAACCAAATCTGTTCGCTCTCGAACAATACCGG
>NZ_KV835606.1:0-1596 GCF_001838065.1 Neisseria sp. HMSC078C12
CACTACTTCCACTGCGACCAAATCGGCATCCCACGTGAAATGACCGATAAAGACGGCAACCTGGTTTGGTTCGGCGATTATTACGGCTGGGGCAAACTGAAGAATGAAACCAACATATTCGGAACTGCTCACCAGCCCTTCCGCCTGCAAAACCAATATGCCGACCGTGAGACGGGGCTGCATTACAATTTCTTCAGGTATTATGAGCCTGATGCAGGTCGGTTTGTGAATCAGGATCCGATTGAGTTGTTGGGTGGGGAGAATTTGTATGCTTTTGGACTGAATACGAAGGCGTGGGTGGACCCATTAGGCCTTGCTTCAAAAGCAACTGCAAAAATGCAACCATATAGATTTTCGGATGTTAGTGTAAAAGGACCTCATGCTGATATTTTTGTAGGAAATAAAAAAGTAACAGAAGCCCTTTTAACCTTAGATGATAAAGGAGAATTAATATGGAAACGTTTTGGTGATATGAAAAGTGCTACTTCCAAAGAATTGAAAGCTGCTGATAAATTAATTTCTGAACTGAAAGACAACTCACAAATTATGTCATCAGCAAAAGATCAGCTTAAAAAGGCTCTGACTGATTTTGAAGGTGATTTAAATGACCCAAAAAGTAGCACTAGGAGAAAAGATATAGCTAAAAGAGGAATTAAAAAATTTAGGAAAATGCTAGGAAAATGTTAATGAGGTTATTATGGATATCACATCTTTCTTAAAAACAGGCAGATTTAAAGATTTGTCTGTGGGTATGTCATATAGTAATTTTCAAAAGCGGAAACAATTCAAACATTCGTCTAAATGGTTATACGATGACGATAATATAGAAAGTGGTTTTTCTATTTTTTGGAAGGGATTAGAAATTGGTTTTAGGGATGAAGTTATTTATTTGCTATCAATAGATCCTTATTTCAAAGGTGTAACTATTGCTAAAAAATATAAAATTAATAGGAAATTAACTATTGAAAAATTTGTACAATATTTGTTTTTTGCCGATATTAAATGGAAATTTGTATCAAGGGAGGAGTGGGAACATGAGTGTGAGATAAAAACAGAAGGAGGAGTTTCTATTATTTTCACATTTGAATTAGATGGTTTAAGAATCTCTAAATTTTCAGTCTCATAAAAAGAAATGTAATTAGGTCGAGCCTTCCCCACAAGGTCCCCTTTTTTCAAATACAAAAAACTCTAAAATCTAAATCTTTCAAATATTTAGACGTTTTATATTGCTCATTAATTTATGCAAAACTAACAACAGGCGTAGGTTGGGTCTAGCAAGCAGTAGCCCGCATGAAACCTACAATCCTGACATAGGGTCTTGTGTTTTTTGCTTTTCAGACGACCTCAATCCTTTTTCGAGGTCGTCTAAAATATTTTTTCCATAACAATCCAAGCCAAAACCGCAACCGACAACCGCCTGAAAACCTACAACGGCAGCAGCTATTACTACGACCACTTCGGCAACCTCATCCATCGAGAACTGGCCGACGGCGAAGTACAGAACTACTTCTACGACCTGCATGACCAACTGGTTAAGGCGGAAATCTTCAAAAAAGACGGCACGAAAGAGACTTGGGCCTACACCTACGACGCCTT
>NZ_KV835607.1:0-259 GCF_001838065.1 Neisseria sp. HMSC078C12
GGCCGTCTGAAAGAAGGGTTTCAGACGGCCTGTTGCCGGGGATACGTTATTGATCGACGAATGCGCGCTCAATCAGGTAGTCGCCGCGGACACCGGTTTTCGGAGAAACGGTCAGGCCGAATTCGTCCAAGACGTTGCAGGTGTCTTTCAACATGGCAGGGCTGCCGCACAGCATGGCGCGGTCGTCTTGCGGATTGATTTTAGGCAGGCCGATGTCTTCGAAGAGTTTGCCGCTGCGCATCAAATCGGTCAGACGGCC
>NZ_KV835608.1:0-23937 GCF_001838065.1 Neisseria sp. HMSC078C12
CAGCAGCGAAGAACCGAACTATACGCCTACCAACAAAACCAGTCAACACCCAATTTCAAAAAAAATTGCAGAATTTCTGCAACTGTCTGTATTTAAATAATTTTAAATTTATCAAATTTTATATATTCACTAGGTGTACAGAATCTTCAAAGATAATAGCCCTACAACTTTGCTCTTATTTGCCACATTCAGATGCTATTTCTCTTTATATTGCTGGCGCTTTGGTCCTATCTACTCTTACAATCTACACTTTCTTCAATAAAACAATCATAAATTTAAAATTGTCCTATTATGAGCAACCAACAAATCCAACAAAAATTTGAACAGGCATACCACTCTTTTATCGAAGAGGAAAATTACGAGGAAGCGCTTAAACGTGCGGAGATTCTTTGCCTTCTCAATCCACAATCTGTCGAATTTCATCACAAAGTTGCTTATGTCTATCTAAAGCAATTGAAATGGGGAAAAGCCATTGAGGCCGAAATGAAAACATTGGAGCTGGATAGCGCCTATATCCCTGCTTTGGATTTACTTGCACACGCATACGGCGGTTTGGGAAATTGGGAAAGAACCGGATTTTATGGCCATCAGGCTTTGGTCTTGAAAGATAAAGCCATACCTGATCTTCAGCATGAAATTATTCCTGCATCGGCGCCAAAAGATGGAAAACGGATTATCTCGTTTTCTTTATTTGGTAATAGTTCCAAATATATTGAGCCTGCCGTCTTAAATACCCAGCTTGCTCCTGTTCTTTTTCCTGGCTGGACATGCCGTTTCTATGTTGATGATTCTGTTCCGGCCGAAGCCATCCAACGGTTTAAGGCCAATGGTGCGGAGGTTATCCATATTGATCCCCAACTGCGCAACTGGCCCGGAACGATGTGGCGTTTTCTTGCGATAAATGATCCTGAAGCTGAATATGTGATATTTCGCGATGCTGATTCTATTATTTGTTATCGAGATGCAGCTTCTGTTTCGGAATGGATAAAAAGTGGCGCCCTATTCCACACCATACGCGATTCGGGCTCGCATACTGCTTTAATTCTTGCAGGTATGTGGGGAGCCAAGGCCGGTGCCGTTCCTAATATAAGGGAAAGAATTCAAAACTTTATTGATAGCGGCTATTCTTCAAGGCATTTCGCGGATCAGGATTTCTTAGAAAAAGAATTGTGGGCCTATATACGCCAAAATCTCTTTGCACATGACCGACTGTTCAACTTCCGTAATCCGCATGACATCCCCGGAGAATTCAACCCAGATTATCAAATTGCTTTCTGCGAAGGTGCAACCAGCTTCAACGCGACAACCGATTATGAAGATAACAGCTTGGCGAGATGGACTTTATATTCGCGAGTATCCCCTTTAGTCAATCGGGATTATTCGCTTAATGTTGTTCCTGAATTTAAGGTATGCAGTTACGTAACTGAAGTAAAAAACGGAATTGTTTCAGCTTCCTTACCCAGAAGATACGGTAATGCCATTAAAGCAGGATTGGCAAAAATCAATATCGAGAGAATTTGATTCTAAACAACAGCTTAACTAAACATCCAATATCATGAGCAAACACATTCTCCTCGGCATTACCGGCGGTATTGCGGCGTATAAATCTTGCGAACTGGTCAGACTGCTGAAAAAACAGGGGCATTCTGTTTCGGTGGTGATGACAGATTCTGCGACGGAATTTGTCTCACCGCTGACTTTCCAAGCATTAAGCGGCAATCCCGTGTTATCGGACACCTATTCAGGTGCTTCCAGTAATGGCATGGCACACATCAATCTGACGCGCGAAGCCGACGCATTTCTTATTGCGCCTACAACTGCCAATACGATTGCCAAAATTGCCAACGGATTGGCCGACAACCTGCTGACTACTTTGGCCGCAGCCAGAAAATGTCCTTTGGCCGTTGCACCTGCAATGAATGTCGAAATGTGGAACAACCCTGCCAACCTACGCAATATTGCGCAACTGGCTTCAGACGGCATTACCGTGTTTTACCCAAACAGTGGCGAACAGGCTTGCGGTGAAATAGGTACGGGCAGAATGGTCGAAGCGGTCGATCTGGCAGATTTGCTAGAAGATTTATGGACACCCAAGCTGCTGAGCGGCAAAAAAGTTCTGATTACAGCCGGCGCAACGTTTGAAGCCATCGACCCTGTCCGCGGCATTACCAATATCTCCAGCGGACAAATGGGCATGGCTTTAGCGCGTGCGTGCCGTGCTGCCGGAGCGAAAGTTACGCTGATTTACGGTCAAATTCAGACGGCCTTGCCAGCAGGCTTGGCTCATTCTGAACAGGCTGTCAGCGCAGAAGCCATGTATCAGGCAGTCCACCGCCATATCCATGAACAAGATGTCTTTATCTCTGTCGCAGCCGTTGCCGACTATAAAGTCAAAAACAGCAGCAACGAGAAACTGAAGAAAAACGGCGATCAGCCTCCGGTTATCGAGCTGACAGAAAATCCGGATATTCTCGCATCCGTTGCCGCCCTGCCTTCTCCTCCGTTCTGCATCGGCTTCGCTGCCGAAAGCCATCAGGTTTTGGAATTTGCTCGGGCAAAACGTTTGCGTAAAAACGTACCGATGCTGGTAGCCAACCAAGTTTCCGTTTCCATGGGCAAGCCAACCAATCAAATTACCATTATTGATGACCTTGCCGAAACCTCATTTCCAGAAACATCCAAACGCCAAGCAGCAGATGAAATTGTCAAACGCCTGGCTGAATTATTGGCTTGATCAAACAAAAGGCCGTCTGAAAATTTTTCAGACGGCCTTTTGTTCAAACACATTAAATTACAAACCCAATTCGCGCAGGAAACGAATATCGTCTGCCCAACCGGATTTTACTTTCACCCAAATCTTCAAAAAAACTTTGGTATCAAACAATTTTTCCATATCAAGGCGGGCTTCAGTAGAAATTTTCTTCAATTTCTCCCCCCCCTTGCCAATCAAAATCGCCTTTTGGCTGTCTTTATCAACCAACACCGCGATATAAATGCGGAACAGTCCGCTTTCCTCTTCCTCAAACTGCTCCACTTCAACATTCATCGCATACGGCAGCTCTTCGCCCAAATAGCGGAACAATTTCTCACGCACAATTTCCATCGCCAGGAATCGGCTGGATTTGTCCGTGACCATATCTTCCGGATACATCGGGATACTTTCCGGCAGATACGGCTTGAGCAGCTCCAGCAAATTGGCAATACGCAAACCATGTTTCGCGCTGACTGCCTCGCTGGCGGAAAACTCAAACTCTTGGCGCACTTCATTGATAAACGCCTCAAGTGCAAATTTGTCTTTGGCTTTATCTTTATCGATTTTATTGACCACCAATACCACAGGCGTATGCTTAGGCAACTGTTTCAACACCACGCGGTCGGCATCGGTAAAACGCATGGCTTCCACCACAAAAACCACCACATCCACGCCGCTCAACGCTTCAGTTACGTTTTGATTAAGACGGTCATTCAAGGCATTGCGGTGATTGGTTTGGAAACCCGGCGTATCGACAAATACAAATTGTGCCGTATCATCGGTGTAAATACCGGTTACACGGTTGCGCGTGGTTTGTGCTTTTTTACTGGTAATACTGATTTTCTGACCGATTAAATGGTTCATCAGCGTAGATTTGCCGACATTCGGGCGCCCCACGATGGCCACAAAGCCGCAACGATAATCCGTCGGGTGTTGCGACTCGTTTTGCAAAAAGGTTTCGATATCCATTTATATATGACTTTCTTGATTGTTTCAGACGGCCTTTGCATTTTCTCAAAGGCCGTCTGAAATATTATTTTTTAGATTTTTTCAAAGGAAACTTCTGTTCCAACCATTCTAAGGCTTCACATGCCGCTTTTTGCTCGGCCACTTTCCGACTGCTGCCGCGTGCATTGCAGATGAAACCAAGTTCGCCCAAATCGCAGGAAATCACAAACATCGCATCGGCCGTCTGCTCCGCCTGCTCTTCAATTCGATATTTCGGCAGGGCAAAACGGCGTGCCTGCAAGGCTTCCTGCAAAGCGGTTTTACTGTCTTTTTTGCCGATGTTCAAATCCGCACGTTTCACGCGTTCCGCAAACAAATGGCGAACCACTTTTTCCGCCGCAGAAAAATCCGCGTCAAAGCTGACCGCCGCAAACATCGCCTCCATCGCGTCGGCCAAAATCGAAGGCCGTCTGAAACCGCCGCTCTTCAACTCGCCGGCACCCAAATACAAACCGTCGCCGACATTCATTTCCAACGCGATTTCAGCCAATACGCCTTCATTCACCAAAGCCGCGCGCATCCGCGACAACTCGCCTTCCGACAATTTTGGAAACGCGTCAAACAACATCCGCGCCACGGAATAGTTCAAAATCGAATCGCCGACAAATTCAAAACGCTCATTGTGTTTGGCATTGTAGCTGCGGTGGGTCAAAGCCTGCTGAAGCAGCTCCATATTGCGGAACTCATAGCCCAGACGCTTTTGAATCGCTCGATGCGCCTGCTGTTTGAGCAAATCAGGTTTCATTCCATACTTTCAAAAAACAGCCCGAAAATACGCCTCATCCGCAGTGAAACAAAATAAAAAGGCTACACCGGCAACTTTTTTATTTTGGCTCATTGTTTCTTGCGTCCCTCAAGCCGATAAACAATCAAAAGCCGTCATGTTCAAACCTGACGGCGCTCGACCGACATTGTACCACCAAACCGCCCCTGCACACATCCGTGCGGAAAAGCGGCGAATCGTGTAAAATCATGCCAAATCATCTCTTTGACAACTCCATGAACAAATTTGCCCAAGCATTGGCCGCAGCGCTCGACCGCTGCATCGTCACCAACACCGTCGCCGAACAAGGCGAACCCGTCGGCTTCCTCTACCGCGAAGCCCCCGTATTTGAAAACGACAGCGGCTGGCGTATTTTCAGCGGCGACGAAACCGACGAATACACCGACAATCCCGACAACTTCAGCATTGTCAGCCTCTCCGCCATTACCGCAGACAATCCCGACATCGCGCCCCTGCTGACTCAGGCAGAAGGCAGCGCGTGGGAATTGAACGAAGACGGCGAGTTCCAAGCCGTTGCCGATTGGCAGCCGCAAGAATAACCCATCCCAATTTCGTTTCAGACGGCCTCCTTTATAACTAGGCCGTCTGAAACCGAGCAGAATCCCTATTTCACAAATATTGAAGGAATCATCATGAACATTATCGAACCACGCCTCGATGGCACCAACCTGCGCATCGGCATCATTCAAGCCCGCTTTACCAACGAAATCGGCAGCGAAATGGTCAAAGTATGCTGCCGCACCCTAAAAGAATTGGGCGTATCCGAAGACAACATCACGCTTGCCACCGTTCCTGGCGCGCTTGAAGTACCTATCGCGCTGATGAACCTCGCTTCATCTGAACAATTCGATGCCCTGATTGCCATCGGCGTTGTCATTCGCGGAGAAACCTACCATTTTGAATTGGTATCCAATGAATCCGGCGCAGGCGTCAGCCGCGTTGCCCTTGACTACAACATCCCTATCGCCAACGCCATTCTGACAACTGAAAACGACGAACAAGCCGTTGCACGCATCGAAGAAAAAGCCTCCGATGCCGCCAAAGTTGCCGTAGAATGTGCCAACTTGGTCAACCATCTTTTGTCAGAACAATACGAAGACGACGAAGAATAAACTTCTCCCCGTATTGAATACCGCATATTTTCAGACGGCCTCCCAATCATGACATTGAGGCCGTCTGAATCATTCAATATTCAGCCGACAACCATCGGCCCTCTTCACAAGGAATACCCATGAAAAGCCCACGCCGCCGCGCACGCGAGCTTGCCGTACAAGCCATTTATCAAGCAGGCATCAACAAAACCGCCGCTCCCGAAATCGCCAAAAACATCCGCGAACTGTCCCAAGCGCCCAATATGGATGAAGAGCTGTTCAACAAACTGTTTTTCGGCGCACAAACCCATGCCGAAGAATACATGGAAAAAATCAGCCCCCTGCTCGACCGCGACGAGAAAGACCTCAGTCCTATCGAACGCGCCGTTTTGCTGGTTGCCTGCCATGAGCTGAGCACCATGCCTGAAACCCCCTATCCTGTCATCATCAACGAAGCCATCGAAGTTACCAAAACTTTCGGCGGCACCGATGGCCATAAATTCGTCAACGGCATCCTCGACCAACTGGCTTCCCGCATCCGCCCCGACGAACCGCGCCGCAAAGGCTAAAATCGACTTCACATCGGGCCGGGACACTGATCTTTGCCCTGTTGAGGCTCATCTGCTTATACAGCCAAACCATCCAAAAGGCCGTCTGAAATTCAGACGGCCTTTTATATTTCGATTTATTCCGATTTTGGTATTTCATAACCAGGGCAGTTTTGTTTATCGCTGTTTGCCCAGATGATACCGCTGTCGTTGTAATAAACGGTACAGGTTTCATTAGCGTTGGTTTCTTTGTTAGGTTCTGCCTTCAAAATATAACCTGAATCGGAAGGATTAGGCATAGAAGCCGTACCTTCGGAAAAACTAATATTGAAATATTGATTCTGCTGCAAATTTTCGGTAGGAAACCCTACAAAAGTACTTTTTTGAGTATAGTAGCGTTCAAGTTGTTGGGCATTATGCAGCATCTGTGTGCGGACGGATGCGAGGCGCGTTTGGCGGATGTAGTTTTGATAAGACGGATAGGCGATGGTAGCGAGAATGGCTGCAATCAAAACGACTATCAGCAGCTCGATAAGCGTGAAGCCTTGTTGGTGTTTCATTTTATTTGTGTCGTTAATAATTGGAATAAGACATGAATATTATAGTCGTTTTCTTGCGGCTTAAATGTTCAGATTCGGAGGAAGTTTGGGAATTTATGTAAACGAGGTACAAGTTCTGAAAAATATGTTCATCCTTTTATTTTTTATTTCAATAAGTTAAACTTCAATTTAAGCCAACCGTCTCTTGGTTGGCCTTGGTCTTTACAGTAAAATCCAGTTGTTTTTTTGTTTCTATCAATACATTTGTTGCTTGTCTGCGACGTTATTTTATTGAATTGGTTCCTTTTATATGTCTAAAGTTTTCAAGTGGGCGGCCGGTACGGCTGTTATCGTGGCTGCAGCTTTCGGCGGCTGGTCTTTGATGAAGCCTGAGCCTCAGTCTTCTTTTATTACGGAAGTGGTCAAACGCGGTGATATCCGTCAAACCGTATCGGCAACCGGCGAAATCTCGCCTTCCAATTTGGTATCCGTAGGCGCAGAAGCTTCAGGCCAGATTAAAAAACTGTATGTGAAACTGGGCCAACAAGTGAAAAAAGGCGATCTGATTGCAGAAATCAACTCAACCAATCAGCTCAACACGTTAAATACCGAAAAATCCAAACTAGAAACTTATCAGGCAAAATTGGTTTCTGCCGAAATCGCGCTTTCCAGTGCTGAGAAAAAATATAAGCGCGAACTTGCCTTATGGAAAGAACAGGCCACTTCCAAAGAAGATTTGGAATCTGCACAAGACTCTTTAGCCGCAGCCAAAGCCAATGTCGCCGAACTGAAGGCCTCCATCAAACAATCCAAAATCTCCATCAATACGGCCGAATCCGAACTGGGCCACACGCGGATTACCGCCACCATGGACGGCACCGTAGTCGCCATTCCTGTTGAGGAAGGCCAATCCGTCAATGCGGCGCAATCTACGCCGACCATTATCCAGCTGGCCAATCTGGAAACCATGTTAAACAAAATGCAGATTGCCGAAGGCGATATTACGAAAGTCAAAGCCGGTCAGGATATTTCGTTTACCATTTTGTCCGAACCGGACACGCCGATTAAAGCGAAATTGGACAGCGTCGACCCCGGTCTGACCACCATGTCTTTGGGCAGCTACACCAGCAGCACGGACACGACTTCCAATGCGATTTACTACTATGCCCGCGCCTTGGTGCCAAATTCCGACGGCAAACTTTCCATCGGCATGACCACTCAAAACACGATTGAAATCAACGGCGTGAAGAATGTCTTACTGGTACCGACGCTGACCGTGAAAAAGCATAACGGTAAATCCTATGTCAGCATTTTAGGCGCAGACAATAAAGCGGTAGAACGCGAAGTAACCGTCGGTTTGAAAGACAGCATGAATACCGAAATCAAAAGCGGCTTGAAAGAAGGCGAAAAAGTAATCGTTTCTGAAATGAGCGCAGACGAAAAGAGTAAGAGCAGCGAACGCGCGATGATGGGCGGCGGCCCTCCCCGCTGATTGATTAAGGCCGTCTGAAAGGTTTGGCTGTGTTTCAGACGGCCTTGGTTTCTGTATGTCTATTTTTCGCCCGGAAAGATTATGAGTTTAATCGAATGTAAGAATATCAACCGTTTTTTCGGTAGCGGTGAAAACCGTGTGCATGTATTGAAAGATGTCAGCCTTTCTATTGAAAAAGGCGACTTTGTGGCGATTATCGGCCAGTCCGGCTCGGGTAAATCGACGCTGATGAATATCTTGGGCTGTCTGGATACCGCCACTTCCGGCTCTTATCAAATCGACGGCATCGAAACATCGCAAATGCAGCCGGATGAGCTGGCGGCTTTGCGCCGTGAGCGTTTCGGCTTTATTTTCCAGCGTTACAACCTGTTAAGCTCGTTAACCGCCCGGGACAACGTCGCCCTGCCTGCCGTGTATATGGGCATGGACAGCAAAGAGCGCGCGGAACGTGCGGAAAAACTGTTGGGCGATTTGGGTTTGCAAAATAAAGAAGGCAACAAACCCAGCGAACTTTCCGGCGGTCAGCAACAGCGTGTTTCGATTGCCCGCGCGTTGATGAACGGCGGCGAAATCATCTTTGCCGATGAACCGACCGGCGCATTGGATACCGCCAGCGGTAAAAATGTGATGGAAATCATCCATAAGTTGCACGAAGACGGACATACCGTGATTATGGTCACCCACGATCCGGGCATTGCGGCAAACGCAAATCGCGTCATCGAAATCCGCGACGGTCAGATTATTTCGGATACGTCTAAAAATCCCGATATTCCGCCCAGCAAAGTGGAGCGGATTAAAGAAAAAGCTTCCTGGTCGTTTTATTACGATCAATTTATGGAAGCATTCAAAATGTCGGTACAGGCGATTATGGCGCACAAAATGCGTTCGTTGCTGACCATGCTGGGGATTATCATCGGTATCGCTTCGGTGGTATCGGTGGTGGCCTTGGGTAATGGCTCGCAACAAAAAATCCTGGAAGACATCAACTCGATGGGCACAAACACTATCAGTATCTTCCCCGGCCGTGGTTTTGGCGACCGTAGAAGCGGACGGATCAAGACACTGACGATTAATGACGCAAAAGTCATCAGCCAACAAAGCTACGTCGCCTCTGCCACCCCTCAAACCAACTCTAGCGGCACCTTAACCTACCGCAACACCGACCTGACCGCCTCACTTTACGGCGTAGGCGAACAATATTTCGACGTGCGCGGTTTGAAATTGGAAGAAGGCCGTCTGTTTGATGATGACGATGTAAAAACCGATGCCCAAGTCGTCGTCATCGACCAAAACACCAAAACCAAACTCTTCGGCGAAGGTGTCAATCCTTTAGGCAAAACCATCCTTTTCAAAAAACGCCCGTTAACCGTCATCGGCATTATGAAAAAGGATGACAACTCATTCGGCAATTCCGACTCGCTGATGCTTTGGTCGCCGTATACAACGGTCATGCACCAAATTACCGGCGAGAGCTATACTAACTCCATCGTTGTCAAAATCAAAGACGATGCCAACACGCAAGTTGCCGAAAAAAGCCTGACCGAGCTGCTGAAAGCACGCCACGGTACAGAAGACTTCTTTATGAACAACAGCGACAGCATCAAAGAAATGGTTGAAAGCACGACCGGCACCATGACACTGCTGATTTCTTCCATTGCGGTCATCTCTTTGGTGGTCGGCGGCATCGGCGTGATGAACATCATGCTGGTTTCCGTTACCGAGCGCACCAAAGAAATCGGCGTCCGCATGGCAATCGGCGCACGCCGCAACAATATTTTGCAACAGTTCCTAATTGAGGCAGTCTTAATCTGTATCATCGGCGGCCTGTCAGGCGTATTGTTGTCCGCAAGCATCAGCCTGGTGTTCAACTATTTTGTTACCGACTTCCCGATGAGCATTTCCATGACTTCCGTCATCGGCGCGGTGGTCTGCTCCACCGCCATCGGCGTTGCGTTCGGCTTTATGCCTGCCAACAAGGCTTCCAAGCTCAACCCGATTGATGCGCTGGCTCAGGATTGATTATGTTTCAGACGACCTATTATCTTAAGGCCGTCTGAAATGCTGTTACCCGAAAGATTTTTTATGAAGACGAAACCTTTTTCCCAAGCAGCCTTATCCTTGGCTGTTGCCCTTGCCTTAAGTGCGTGCGCCGCACCTAAAGCCAATCCGAATCTGACGCTGGAAGCAACCGGCCAAGTCATGAGCGCAGCCGAAACTTCCGAACGCTACGATGTCAACGGCAACTGGTGGGAAATCTACCAAAACCAGCAGCTCAACGCGCTGATGGAGCAGGCGTTGGCGAATAATGTCGATTTGAAACAGGCGGCCATCAGCGTCAACAAGGCTTTGTACCAAGCCAATATTTTGGGCGCGGATTTGGTGCCTTCGTTCAGCGGCTCGTTGGGTGCGAATGCTTCTAAAAACCTGAAAACCGGCAGCCACGGCAATACCTTCAGCAGCCAGCTTGGCTTAAGCTACGAATTGGATTTGTGGCGCAAACTCAGTGCCACTGCCGATGCACAGGTATGGGAATACCAAGCCACGCATGAAGACATGGCCAACACGCGCCTGACTTTGATTAATAATGTCGCCGATGCCTATTTCAATATTGCCTACCTGAACGAAGCCATCGAGTTGGCGCAAAAATCGCTGAAGCAATATCAGGAAATCAACCGCATTGCGAATGCCAAGTTCCGCTACGGCCGGGCCGACTCCAGCCAGCCGACGCAAGCCAAACAGTCATTGTTGAACGCAGAAAACAGCCTGTTGTCTTTGCAAAACAATTTGGATACGCAAAAACAGGTTTTGCGTAATTTATTGAATTTAAGGCCGTCTGAAAACATGGCCGCCGATCCGGCACAATTCCGCCTATTGCCGGTCAAAGGCGTGAACTTGGACGTACCGATTACCGTTTTGGCCAACCGCCCCGACCTGCGCGCCGCCGAATACCGCCTGCAAGCGTCGCAACAATCGGTCAACGCGCAAAAACGCAGTTGGTATCCGTCGATTACTTTGGGCGCAAGTTTGAGTACGTCGTCCGACAAAGCAAAAAGTACGTTCAATATCCCTATGTTGGGCGGCTCGGCCACCATCAATCTACCTTTCCTTAATTGGCAGACCATGAAATGGAAAGACAAAAC
This sequence comes from Neisseria sp. HMSC078C12, assembly GCF_001838065.1. Lineage (NCBI taxonomy): Bacteria > Pseudomonadati > Pseudomonadota > Betaproteobacteria > Neisseriales > Neisseriaceae > Neisseria > Neisseria sp. HMSC078C12. The sequence continues at coordinate 11,355 of NZ_KV835608.1, forward strand.
CGTACAAGCGGAGATGGACAGTGCCAAGCTGAATTTTGAAAAAGCCCTGACTACCGCGCTCAACGAGGTCAACACCAACTACCTTGCCTACAAAAACGCGCAGGCCGGCCTTGCCAATCAGGAACAGCGTTATCAATTGGACAAGAAAAACAGCCATTACTATCAAGTCCGCTACCAACACGGTAAAAACGAACTGAAAGACTGGCTGGAGGCTTTGAATACGGAATACAGCTCAGCGCAAAACCTGCTGAACCAACGCTATGAGGCTTTAAAATACGAAAATATGGCCTACAAAGCTATGGCAGGACGTTATACGCCGAAATAGCATTTTCAGACGGCCTTTGGTTAATTTCCGTCAAAGGCCGTCTAAAACCATTCAAGCAACTGAATTTTCATATATAATCGCGCGTTTATTTGATTTTATCCGGACAACATTATGGCCTTCGCCTCTCTCTTTACGCTTTTGGACGACATTACCGCCGTTTTGGACGATGTAGCGATGATGACCAAAGTCGCCGTCAAGAAAACCGCCGGCGTGGTCGGCGACGATTTGGCGCTCAACGCCAATCAGGTAACCGGCGTATCTGCCGAGCGCGAATTGCCGATTATTTGGGCCGTGGCAAAAGGCTCTTTGGTTAACAAACTGATTCTGGTGCCGCTTGCGCTGTTGCTTTCCGCTTTCGTGCCTGCACTGATTACGCCCTTGCTGATGATCGGCGGTGTTTATTTGTGTTTTGAAGGCGTGGAAAAACTGTTGCACAAATTTCTGCACCGCAATGAACACGAAGACGGACACGATGCCGAGCCTGAAGTTACAGACGAAAAAACAAAAGTTAAAGGCGCGGTCCGCACGGATTTCATCCTCTCCGCCGAAATCATCATTATCGCGCTGGGCGTTGTTGAAAAATATGACCTGATAACACGTTCTTTGGTTATGGTTGCCATCGGTATCGGCATGACGGTGTTGGTGTACGGCTTGGTCGGCATTATCGTCAAACTTGACGACCTCGGTATGATGCTGATGCGCCAAAAAAGTGCCGCCGTACAAGGCATCGGACGCGGTTTGATTTCATTTATGCCTTGGTTTATGCGCGGCTTGAGCATTGTCGGCACGCTGGCGATGTTCTTGGTCGGTGGCGGACTGATCGCCCACAACCTTGGTTTTTTGCACGATTTCCTCCACGTGCAACATTGGGACAGCGGCATGATGGAACATATCGCCAATCTGGTGATCGGAGTAGCCGCCGGTGCATTGGCCTGCGCCATTGTCCTGCCTGCAATGAAATTGTTTCAAAAAGACTGATTTTGTTTCCCTGCCGTCTGAAAACCTTTCAGACGGCCTCAATACCATTTAAAGCATGAATATTTTCCGTAAACTCGAACAATACTGGCAACATCCGCTGCTGTACTGGCCGCTGGTCATCTTGATTGCCGCCGCGACGCCGTTCACTTTCGCCCCGTATTATCATTTCTGGCTGATGCCGCTGTTGTTCGGCGCGCTGATACGCCTGATTGAATTGCGTCCGCGCTTTGCCGTCATGACTGCCTATCTGTTCGGATTAATCGGTTATACGGCGCAGTTTTATTGGATACACACTGCCTTGCATGATGTTTCGGGTCTGCCGGATTCATACGCTATCCCCCTCACCTTCCTGCTGCCGGCATTTCTTGCGCTTTATCCGGCCATCTGTTTTTGGGTGTGGAGAAAATGCAACCTGGCTCGCTGGGCCAAAACCGGCCTCCTGCTGCCGATTTTGTGGACGCTGGCAGAATTTGCCCGCGAACGCTTCCTGACCGGATTCGGCTGGGGCGCAATCGGCTATTCCCAAATCATCAAAGACAGCCCGTTGGCAGGTTTCGCGCCGTTGGGCGGCATTCATATGGTTACGCTGGCAACCGCTTTCCTCAGCGCATGGCTGGTGTTGCTGATTGACAACCACGGCCGTCTGAAACACCGCCTTCTGCCCTTATTCCTTATCGTTGCGCTTTGCTCCGTCGGCTATATTTCCCAACAAACCGAATACACCCGCCCCGACGGCAGCACCAGCACCGTCGCCCTGATTCAAGGCAATATCGAGCAAAATCTGAAATGGAAAGAAGAGCAAATCATTCCGACCATTCAGAAATACTACGAACAAATCAGCAAAACCAGTGCCGACATCGTCATCCTGCCCGAAACCGCCCTGCCGCTGATGCGCCAAGACCTGCCCGAAGGCATCTTGGAACAATTCGCCGAACAGGCGCAAAGCAACGGCAGCGCGTTGGCCATCGGCATCAGCCAATATACGCCCGACGGCAACGGCTACGAAAATGCCGTCATCAATTTGAGCGACTATCACAACAGCACTTCCGATACCATCCCCTACTACGCCAAGAACCACCTGGTTCCATTTGGCGAATACAAGCCATTGCCCATCATTACCGAGCGCCTCTATAAAATGATGGATATGCCTTTGGCCGACTTTCAAAAAGGCGGCTACAACCAAGCGCCTTTGACAATGAAAGATCAAAAAGTCGCCTTCAATATCTGCTATGAAGACGGTTTCGGCGACGAACTCATCGCAACGGCCAAACGCTCCACCCTGCTTGCCAACATCAGCAATATGGCATGGTACGGCAAATCCAATGCCATGTACCAGCAGCTTCAACAGTCCCAAGCGCGCGCAATGGAGCTGGGCCGCTACATGGTTCGCGCCACCAATACCGGCGCAACCGCCATTATTTCCCCTAAAGGCACGATTGTTGCCGAAGCCCAACCGGATACAGAAACCGTACTCGAAGGCCACGTCAAAGGCTACATCGGCGAAACGCCTTATATGAAAGCAGGCGGCTCAACCTGGCTTATCAGTATTTTGGCCGTTATCGGCGTATTCCTCATTCTGATTGGCCGGAAGAAACCAGAATAAAAAAATTTTAAGACCTTGTTTAACAAGGTCTTTTTTATTGATATAACTATTTACATACAGAAATGTTTGTAATATACTTACCCAAAACCTAGCAAATCACTCAAATTTTCAAAGACAATCAACTCCTGCAATTTAAGCAGCAAAAACTATTAAATCCATCGTTTAATTTACAGAAAAAATCCAACCCATAACAAAACAAACCACAGGCAGTGTTATACTGCTTGTCACACAATAAACAAAAAGCCGTTTTCAGACGGCCTAATCAAGGAGAGCATCCTTTTATGAATAAAGCTTTTGCATTACCCGTTATCCACAGCGGCAACGGTAGCCTCGAGCAATACATTCATACAGTCAACAGCATTCCCATGCTGACTGCCGAAGAAGAAACGCAACTGGCCGAACGTCAACAAAAAGGCGACCTCAACGCCGCCAAACAGCTTATTCTGTCCCATCTTCGCGTCGTCGTATCCATTGCACGCGGCTACGACGGCTACGGCCTCAACCAAGCCGACCTGATTCAAGAAGGCAATATCGGCCTGATGAAAGCCGTCAAACGCTACGAGCCAAGCCGCGGCGCGCGCCTGTTTTCGTTTGCCGTGCATTGGATTAAAGCCGAAATCCACGAATTCATTTTGCGCAACTGGCGTTTGGTCCGCGTGGCCACAACCAAACCGCAACGCAAACTGTTCTTCAATCTGCGCAGCATGCGTAAAAACCTGAATGCCTTGTCTCCAAAAGAAGCGCAAGAAATCGCCGACGATTTGGGCGTCAAATTGTCCGAAGTCTTGGAAATGGAACAACGCATGACCGGCCACGACATCGGCATCATGGCAGAAAACAACGATGACGAGGACAACTTCGCCCCTATCGACTGGTTGGCCGACCACGATGCAGAGCCCAGCCGTCAGTTGTCCAAACAAGCCCACTACGCCCTGCAAACCGAAGGTCTGCAAAACGCCTTGGCACAACTGGACGACCGCAGCCGCCGTATCGTTGAAAGCCGCTGGTTGCAAGACGACGGCGGTTTGACTCTGCACGAATTGGCTGCCGAATACGGCGTATCTGCCGAACGCATCCGCCAAATCGAAGCCAAAGCTATGCAAAAACTGCGCGGTTTCTTGGCAGAAGAAGCAGAAGCCGTTTAAGCCTTTCTTGATAAAAAGGCCGTCTGAATCTTTTCAGACGGCCTTTTCTATGGCAAACCTCATCATATCTTATCCCCCCAACACATTCATTTTAAAGCCCACTTAAGCTATAATAGCCACCACACACACTACCCGGTCATACCATAACCATGCAACTTACCGTCGTCGGACTCAACCACCAAACCGCGCCCTTGAGCATACGCGAAAAACTGGCATTTGCTGCTGCAAATTTGCCGGATGCCGTGTCCAACCTCGCGCGCAGCGAGGCGGCGGAAGAAGCAGTCATTCTTTCTACCTGCAACCGCACCGAGCTTTATTGCGTCGGCGAATCCGAAAAAATTATCAACTGGTTAGCAAAATATCACAATCTGCCTGTCGAAGAAATCCGCCCCTACCTCTACACCCTAGACAACAACGAAACCGTCCGCCACGCCTTCCGCGTCGCCTGCGGCTTGGATTCCATGGTCTTGGGCGAACCGCAAATTCTCGGTCAAATCAAAGATGCCGTCCGCGTTGCGCAAGAACAAGAAAGCATCAATACCCACTTAAACGCCCTGTTTCAAAAAACCTTTGCCGTTGCCAAAGAAGTGCGCACCGATACCGCTGTCGGCGAAAACTCCGTCTCTATGGCTTCCGCATCGGTCAAAATGGCAGAGCAAATCTTCCCTTCCATTTCCGACCTTAACGTCCTCTTTATCGGCGCAGGCGAAATGATTGAGCTGGTGGCCACTTATTTTGCCGCCAAAAATCCCAAGCTCATCACCGTTGCCAACCGTACACACCAGCGTGCGCAGGAATTGTGCGACAAGCTCAGCGTCAACGCCGAAGCCTGCCTGCTGAATGAATTACCCGATATTCTTCACGATTACGACGTGGTCGTTTCTTCCACTGCTAGCCAACTGCCCCTCGTCGGCAAAGGCATGGTCGAACGCGCATTGAAAAAACGCCACAACATGCCTGTTTTCCTGCTGGATTTGGCCGTTCCGCGCGATATCGAAGCCGAAGTCGGCGAATTGGAAGACGCATATCTCTATACCGTGGACGACATGATGGATATTGTCCAAAGCGGTAAAGACGCGCGCAAAAAGGCAGCGGCGGCGGCTGAAAGCATGGTGGAAGAAAAGGTCAGCGAATTTATCCGCCAGCAGAAAAACCGTCAAAGCGTTCCGCTTATCCGCGCCTTGCGCGACGAAGGCGAACGCGCACGCCGCCAAGTGCTGGAAAATGCCATGAAACAACTGGCAAAAGGCGTATCGGCCGAGGATGTCCTCGAACGCCTCTCCATTCAGTTGACCAACAAACTGCTCCACTCTCCGACACGCACGCTCAACAAAGCCGGCTCGGACAACAGCGAATTAATCGATGCCGTGGCGCAGATCTACCATTTGGACCAACACGACTGACCTTAATTTAAAGGCCGTCTGAAAAAAGCGAGACAACAGGTTCTATGCCAAAGTTTTCAGACGGCATCAAAGCAACAAATTTCAATCATCATTTTTTCATTTAAAATGAAATGCTTGAAAAAAAACCGTTAAAGTGTAAAAATCCTACTTTATACATTTGAACAACATTCAAACAATAAAACTGCCTGCCGGCTCAAATACATGCCGACAATAAGATAGGCACCGGCAAAAGGAACTTTCGTGCATATTAAAACAAACACATATCTGGCCCTTGCTGTCCTCTCAGCATCCCTTCTTTCAGGTTGCGACAAAGTCAGCACCTTTTTCGGTAAAGAAGAAAGCAAAGAACTCGTCCAACGCATAGAAACCAATACCGATGACGGTAAGGTCGGCATGCTGTTGCCCGATTTCGCCCAATTGGTACAAAACGAAGGACAGGCCGTCGTCAATATTCAAGCAACTCCGGCAAAACGCACTGCAACACCGGATGACGACCACAGCATGGATCTGAGCCAATTCCCCGACAACGACCCGTTTTACGAGTTCTTCAAACGCCTCGTTCCCAATATGCCCGACATGCCTCAAGAAGAGGCCGAAAGCGATGATTTGAATTTCGGCTCCGGCTTCATCATCAGCAAAGACGGCTATATCCTGACCAATACCCACGTGGTTGCCGGCATGGGCAACATCAAAGTCCTGCTCAACGACAAACGCGAATACACGGCCAAACTGGTCGGCTCAGACGCCCAATCCGACGTTGCCCTCTTAAAAATCGAGCCGCAAGAAGACTTGCCGGTTGTCAAAATCGGCAATCCGAAAGATTTAAAACCGGGCGAATGGGTAGCCGCCATCGGCGCGCCATTCGGCTTTGACAACAGCGTAACTTCAGGCATTGTTTCCGCCAAAGGCCGCAGCCTGCCGAATGAAAACTACACGCCGTTCATCCAAACCGACGTTGCCATCAACCCCGGCAATTCAGGCGGCCCGTTATTCAACCTCCGCGGCCAAGTAGTCGGCATCAACTCACAAATTTACAGCCGCAGCGGTGGCTTCATGGGCATTTCGTTTGCCATTCCGATTGATGTTGCCATGAATGTGGCCGACCAATTGAAAGCCAACGGTAAAGTCCAACGCGGCCAATTGGGCGTGGTTATCCAAGAAGTTTCTTACGATTTGGCCAAATCTTTCGGTTTGGACAAAGCAAGCGGCGCGTTGATTGCCAAAATCATGCCGAACAGCGCAGCGCAACAAGCCGGTTTGCAAGTCGGCGATATTGTCCGCAGCGTGAACGGGGAAGAAGTCCGCGCTTCCAGCGATTTGCCGGTCATGGTCGGCTCGATGATGCCGGGTAAAGAAGTGACTTTGAGCATTTGGCGCGGCGGTAAACAAACCGATGTCAAAGTCAAACTTGGCAGCGCAGCCGAGCAAACGGAAACTTCTGCAAAAGAAGCCGAACACCCACAACATGAAGGCAGCCATGACGGATTTACCGTTGAAAACGCAGGTGTTACCCTGCAGGTTGAAAACGCAGACGGCAAACAACGCTTAATCGTTCTGCGCGTTAGCGGAGCGGCCGAACGTGCCGGCCTCAAACGCGGCGACGAAATCATTGCCGTCAGCCAAATCAGCGTCAATGACGAATCCACTTTCCGTAGCGCATTGGAAAGCTCAGGCAAAAACGTACCGCTTTTGGTACAACGCGATGGCAATACTTTGTTCCTCGCACTAAATCTGCAGTAGTCCGATTTTTCAGACGGCATGATGATGTGTTAGATGATAAAATACCCATCTGTCAAAGGCGGTGGGTATTTTGTTATCCGCCTTCCAAATCTAGGCCGTCTGAAAATATTTCACCGCTTATATACAATATAATTATGCAACTTATTAATTATTCGAATTCTATTTTATCCATTGTTCCGGCAGCCATCGCGCTTGCCCTGGCCATTGCTACGCGCCGTGTATTGCTGTCCCTGGGTGTCGGCATTATCGTCGGCTCATTCCTGCTGGTAGGCGGCAATCCGCTTGATGCCTTAGTTCACTTGAAAGACATGGCCGTCAGCCTGACTTGGGCGGACGGTGATTGGTCTTTGGGCAAACCCAAAATCCTGCTCTTCTTGGTACTTTTGGGGGTTTTCACTTCCCTGCTGACGCATTCCGGCAGTAACCAAGCATTTGCCGATTGGGCGAAACAGCACATCAAAGGTCGCCGCGGCGCGAAGCTGCTGACTGCCTGCCTGGTATTCGTTACCTTTATTGATGACTATTTCCACAGCCTTGCCGTCGGCGCAATTGCCCGTCCTGTAACCGACAAATTCAAAGTTTCCCGTGCCAAACTGGCTTACATCCTGGACTCCACTGCCGCACCGATGTGCGTTTTGATGCCGGTATCCAGCTGGGGCGCATCGATTATCGCTACTTTGGCCGGCCTTTTGGTAACGTACAACATCACAGGCTACACACCGATGGGCGCATTCGTGGCCATGAGCCTGATGAATTACTATGCCGTCTTCGCATTGATTATGGTTTTTGTCGTTGCCTGGTTCTCTTTCGATATCGGCTCAATGGCTCGTTTGGAACGCGCCGCTTTAAACGAAATTCATGATGAAACCGTTGACACCGGCCATCCCAACGGCCGCGTATTCGCGCTGATTGTACCGGTTTTGGTACTGATCGCCGCCACGGTTTCCGCCATGATTTACACAGGTGCGCAAGCTTCTGAAACCTTCTCTTTGCTCAGTGCATTTGAAAATACCGATGTGAACACTTCCCTCGTGTTCGGCGGCACTTGCGGCGTATTGGCCGTCATCCTCTGTACCATCGGCACCATCAAAACCAGCGATTACCCCAAAGCCGTTTGGCAGGGCATCATCTCTATGCGCGGTGCCATTATCATCTTGATTTTGGCATGGATCATCAGCACCGTTGTCAGCGAAATGCACACCGGCGAATACCTCTCCACCTTGGTGGCAGGCAATATCCATGCAGGCTTCCTGCCCGTGATTTTATTTCTGCTCGCAGGCGTGATGGCCTTCGCTACCGGTACAAGCTGGGGTACATTCGGCATCATGTTGCCGATTGCCGCCGCCATGGCCGTCAAAGTCGAACCAGCGCTGATTATCCCCTGCATGTCCGCCGTCATGGCCGGTGCCGTATTTGGCGACCACTGCTCGCCGATTTCCGACACCACCATCCTCTCTTCTACCGGCGCACACTGCAATCACATCGACCACGTTACCTCGCAATTCCCTTACGCACTGACCGTTGCCGCCTCTGCCGCTATCGGCTACCTGATTTTAGGCATGACCGGCTCTGCGCCTTTAGGTTTTGTGGTAACCGGCATCGTGATGGTTGTGTTGATTTTCATCTTAAAAGACAAGAACAAAGCAACTGCCTAATTCAAAACCAATATTCAGACGGCCTGAGATATTCCGACACGCTCAGGCCGTCTGAATATTGCAATTACCCATATATCCATTATTCAGGACAAAACAATGAATATGCCCCATCTTCCACGCGGCCCCGTCATGGCCGACGTCGCCGCCTACCATCTGACCGAAGAAGAAAAACAACGCCTGCTCGACCCTGCCGTCGGTGGCGTTATTTTGTTCCGCCGCAACTTTGAAAACGTCTCCCAGCTCAAAGCTTTGGTTCAAGAAATCAAAGCCGTCCGCACGCCTGAACTCATCATCGCCGTCGACCACGAAGGCGGACGGGTTCAACGTTTTATTGACGGCTTCACCCGCCTGCCTGCCATGAACGTATTGGGCGAAATTTGGGACAACGAAGGCCAAGAAGCCGCCTGCGCCCAAGCAGAACAAGTCGGCTGGGTTTTGGCGACCGAACTCTCCGCCTGCGGTATCGACCTATCCTTCACGCCTGTATTGGATTTGGACTGGGGTCAATGCGCCGTCATCGGCAACCGCAGTTTCCACCGCGATGCCAACATCGTAACCCAGCTTGCCCTTGCCTTACAAAAAGGCCTGAACAAAGGCGGCATGAAATCTTGCGGTAAACACTTCCCCGGCCACGGCTTTGTCGAAGGCGACAGCCATCATGTCCTGCCTTGCGACGAACGCAGCCGCGAAGCGCTCGAAGCTGCCGACCTTATCCCCTTCCGCGCACTGAGCCAGGCAGGCATGGCCGCAGTCATGCCTGCCCACGTCGTATACCCGCAAATCGACAGCCAACCTGCCGGCTTCTCCGAAAAATGGCTGAAACAAATCCTGCGCCAAGAAATCGGATTTAACGGCGTTATCTTTTCAGACGACCTGACCATGGAAGGCGCATGCGGCGTCGGCGGCATTAAAGAACGCGCCCGACTTTCTTTTGAAGCAGGCTGCGATATTGTACTGGTGTGCAACCGTCCAGACTTGGTCGATGAATTGCGAGACGGTTTTCACGCGCCGGCAAACGCCGATTTGGCCGCACGTTGGCAATACATGGCCAACACATTGACCATCCAGGAAGCAGCCGACATCATGGCAACCGAAACATTCCAAGCTGCACAACAGGCGACCGCTAAACTGGCAACGCCCAAAGACATCGCAGGCGGTGTTAAAGTCGGCGAAGCATTCTGATTCAAGGCCGTCTGAAACATTGACGGCAAATAAAAAAGGAAGACTTTTTCAAGTCTTCCTTTTTTGATTCAAACCGATTAGCGGTGTTGCGGATTGTATCGGCTTTCCAATCGCAGGAATACCCAACCCAAAAAGCTTGTCAGCACCAAATAAATCAGCGCAATCGTATAAAGCGGTTCCTCATAGACAGAATAGCGGCCAGTAATCGTGCTTTGTACATAAGCCAACTCAGCCACGCCGATGACGGACAACAATGAGCTGTCTTTCAACAAAGTAATAAATTCACTGGCCAATGGCGGCAACATACGGCGCAACGCTTGAGGCAAAATGACATAACGCATTGCCTGAGTATAGGTCAGCCCCAGAGAACGCGCAGCTTCCATTTGGCCTTTATCAATTGATTGAATACCGGCACGGAAAATTTCACAAATATACGCACCCGAGTTTGCAACCAAAGCCAAAGAGCCGGCAATCAGCGCACCATAAGAACGGCGCAGATCAACAGCTGCTTCGCCGCTAATCAGCACACCGTCGGCCGGGTGAACGAAAAATGGGAACCAAACATAAGCCCAAATCACAATTTGTACAAACAATGGCGTACCACGAAACAGCGTCACATACCAAAAAGAAATCTTACGCAATACCCAAGCCAAAGCACGCATCGGTGCACCGGCTTTTTCCGGATTGATCAAACGCGCCAATGCCAGCAGCAAACCCAAAACTGAGCCGCCTGCCGTTGCAACCACCGTCAGTCCCAGCGTCGTCAACACGCCGTAAAAAAACATCCAGCGGTATTCATAAATGATGTCAAAACGAAAATCCATAAATCTTCCGTCGGTCAAAATCGGTAACGAATCCGAATATTTTTTAAAATGAAGCTTGATATTTTACAAGAAAATACATTGCTTGAACGGTTTTTTGTTAAATTATTCCGCCCAACCCTGCTTTTTTTACATTTCCAATGAATTGCAGCCCCTTTTCGCCTTTGCCCATATAGGACATTTTCCGTATAAAAAACAAAGCGCAAACCCGAGACAAAATTGACCGAAACACAAAAACAGCGGATAATCCGCCCATTCTTCAAACATCTTTCAGACGGCCTTCCCTCTTCCCTTAAAGGCCGTCTGAAAACATTTTAAAAAGCATAAAACATGAAAGCACCCGAACTCTTATTGCCTGCAGGCGGCCTCGAACGCATGCGTGCCGCCTACGATTACGGCGCAGATGCCGTTTACGCCGGCAGCCCGCGTTACTCACTGCGCGCACGCAACAACGAATTTGCCAAACTCGACGTCCTCGAGCAAGGCATTAAAGAGGCGCACGAGCGCAACAAAAAATTCTTCCTGACCGTCAACACGCTGCCGCACAACTCCAAACTCAAGACCTTTGTTTCCGATATGGAACCCTTGATTGCCATGAAACCCGATGCGCTGATTATGGCGGATCCGGGTTTGATCATGACCGTGCGCGAAAAATGGCCGGAAATGCCGATTCACCTGTCCGTACAAGCTAACACCACCAACTACTGGGGCGTAAAATTCTGGCAAAACATCGGTGTCGAACGCATTATTCTGTCACGTGAATTGAGCATGGAAGAAATCGCCGAAATCCGCCAAGAATGTCCGGATATCGAGCTTGAAGTCTTCATTCACGGCGCATTGTGCATCGCCTACTCCGGCCGTTGCCTATTGTCGGGCTACTTCAACCACCGCGACCCCAACCAAGGTACTTGCACCAACTCCTGCCGTTGGGACTACAAGGTCCACAACGCCGTCGAAAGCGACGCGGGCGATGCCCAGCTTCTGCAAGGTTTCAACTTTGAAAAAGCCCAAGAAGAAGCCAACCAAAACTTCGAAGGCATCAACGGTCAAAAACGCCACCCTTACGCCGACAAAGTTTTCCTGATTGAAGAGTCCAACCGCCCGGGCGAAATGATGCCGATTATGGAAGACGAACACGGCACCTACATCATGAACTCCAAAGACCTTCGCGGCATTGAAGTGGTTGAGAAACTGGCCAAAATCGGCGTGGACAGCCTCAAAGTCGAAGGCCGTACCAAATCGCTTTATTATGTTGCACGCGTGGCCCAGTCCTATCGCAAAGCGATTGACGATGCCGTTGCAGGCCGTCCGTTTGATTACAGCCTGTTGAGCGAACTCGAAGGCCTTGCCAACCGCGGCTACACCAGCGGCTTCCTCGAGCGCCACCAAACTCAGGATTACCAAAACTACCTGACCGGCCACTCCATCGCCAAACAAAGCCAATATGTCGGCCACGTTACCGAAATCGATGAAAACGGCTGGGCGACCATCGAAGTCAAAAACCGCTTTGCAGTCGGCGATTCACTCGAAATCATCCACCCGAGCGGCAACCAAACCATCAAATTGGAACAAATGACCCGCAAAGGCCAACCTGTCGATGTTGCCCCAGGCAACGGTATTCAGGTCAAAATCCCCAATATGCAGGGCAAAGAAAAAGCTTTGGTTGCGCGGATTATGAATCCTTAAGCATCAACCAAACAAAGGCCGTCTGAAAGTTTCAGACGGCCTTTT
>NZ_KV835608.1:24037-90844 GCF_001838065.1 Neisseria sp. HMSC078C12
AGGCCGTCTGAAAGTTTCAGACGGCCTTTTTACATTATCTATGCTGTTTTAAGCCTGTTCTTGCAATACGGCGGCGATCAATTCTTCCGCACCGTCATCTGCCAGTTTCTTGGCGACAGCGCGACCCAAGGCATCGGCGTATTCGGCAGGTGCTTGCGCGTCCGCCTGCAAAATGACCGAGCCGTCAGGATGGCCGACCAAGCCGCGCAAAGTCAGCAAACCGTTTTCTTCAGTGCAATATGCGGCCAGCGGCACTTGGCAGCTTCCGCCCAAAGCGCGCGCCAATGCGCGTTCGGCCGTCACGCAGGCATGTGTGGTATCGTGGTTTAACGGCTTCAAGACTTCGTACAAATCTTCGCGATGCGCTGCAATTTCGATACCCAATGCACCTTGTCCGGCGGCAGGCAGGCTGTCGGATTCCGACAAAATCATGCGGATGCGTTCGTCCAATTCCAGACGCTGCAAACCGGCGGCGGCCAAAATAATCGCGTCGTATTCGCCGTTATCGAGTTTGGACAAACGGGTTTGCACATTGCCGCGCAAAGGTTTGATAACCAAATGCGGATAGCGCGCACGCAACTGGGCTTCGCGGCGCAGGCTGGATGTACCGACGACGGCGCCTTTGGGCATTTCTTCCAAACGCGCGTATTGGTTGGACACAAACGCGTCAAACGGATTGGCGCGTTCGCCGATGGCTGCAAGCGCGAAACCTTCAGGCAAATCCATCGGCACATCTTTAATCGAATGCACGGCCAAATCGGCTCGACCGTCATACAAAGCCTGTTCCAACTCTTTGACAAACAAGCCTTTCCCGCCGACTTTTGATAAAGTTCTGTCCAAAATCTGGTCGCCGCGCGTGGTCATGCCCAAAATCTCGACCTCGCAATCGGGATACAGGGCTTTCAGACGGCCTTGGATGTGTTTTGCCTGCCACATGGCAAGCAGGCTTTCGCGACTGGCGATAACGAGTTTTTTCGGGTTCATAATGGTTGCCTGAAAGATGGAAAACGGCATGAAGTCTATCATATTTTGGGCGGTTTTTCAGACGGCATGGGGGTGAATATGTTATATTTACACCTAAAAACCAAATTTTCCGGACAACATGAAACGCGCCAAAAAATATCCTTTTTTATCCTTACAGCGGCAACGTTTTCATCTGAACTTTGAAAACGCCTCTTCCGCCGCCGACCTTCCGAGCGAACGTGATTTTTACCGCTGGGCATGGTCTGCTTTGAAAAACGAATACCGCCGCGCTGACATCAGCCTGATTCTTTTGGACGAAGAAGAAGCCCGCGCCTACAACCGCGACTACCGCGGCAAAGATTACGCCACCAATGTATTGAGTTTTGCGCTCAACGAAGGCGAAATCCTGCCCGACCAGTTTTCAGACGGCCTGTATGGCGATTTGGTGATTTGTCCGCAAGTGGTTTTGAAAGAAGCCGCCGAACAAGGCAAAACACCCGAGCAGCATTTTGCCCACCTGACCATACACGGCACTTTACACCTGATGGGCTACGACCACATCGAAGACGATGAAGCCGAAATAATGGAAGCCGAAGAAATCCGCCTGATGCTGACGGCAGGTTTCCCCAACCCCTACCAAGAGGACGAATATTAAAATGGACGGTACGCAGTCGAAACCCAAGTTTTTCGAACGCCTGATCTCCCGACTTGCCGGCGAACCCGACTCCGCCGAAGACGTATTGACCCTGTTGCGCCAAGCGCACGAACAGGAAGTTTTTGATGCCGACACACTGACCCGGCTGGAAAAAGTATTGGACTTTGCCGAGCTGGAAGTGCGCGATGCCATGATTACGCGCAGCCGCATGAACGTATTGAAAGAGAACGACAGCATCGAGCGCATCACAGCCTACATCATCGAAACCGCCCATTCGCGTTTCCCCGTCATCGGCGAAGACAAAGACGAAGTTTTGGGCATTTTGCACGCCAAAGACCTGCTCAAATATATGTTCAACCCCGAGCAGTTCCACCTGAAATCCGTCTTACGCCCTGCCGTTTTCGTTCCCGAAGGCAAATCACTGGCCTCCCTGTTAAAAGAGTTCCGCGAACAACGCAACCACATGGCGATTGTCATCGACGAATACGGCGGCACATCCGGCCTAGTAACCTTTGAAGACATCATCGAGCAAATCGTTGGCGACATCGAAGACGAGTTTGACGAAGACGACAGCGCCGACAATATCCACGCCGTTTCTTCCGAACGCTGGCGCATCCACGCCGCAACCGAAATCGAAGACATCAACGCCTTTTTCGGCACGGAATACAGCAGCGAAGAAGCCGACACCATCGGCGGCCTGGTCATTCAAGAATTGGGGCACCTGCCCGTACGCGGCGAAAAAGTTATCATCGGCAACCTGCAATTTACCGTCGCACGCGCCGACAACCGCCGTCTGCACACCCTGATGGCCACACGAATTAAAGAAAACACGGATAAACCATGATTATTCTGGATCACGTCTCCAAACACTATCAAACACGCGACAACAAAGGCTTTGTCGCTGTCGAGCCGACCAGCCTCGAAATCAAACAGGGGGAAATCTTCGGCCTGATGGGCTATTCCGGCGCAGGCAAATCCACCCTGCTGCGCCTGATTAACTTATTGGAACGTCCGGATACAGGTACCGTCAGCGTATGCGGCCAAGAGCTGACCGCGCTCAACGCCACGCAACTGCGCCACGCCCGACAAAACATCGGCATGGTATTCCAACAGTTCAACCTATTGAGCAACCGCACCGTTGCCGAAAACGTCGCCTTTCCTTTAGAAATTGCCAAATGGCCGTCTAAAAAAATCCAAGCGCGTGTTAAAGAATGTTTGGAAATCGTTGATTTGCAAGACCGTGCCAACCATTACCCGTCCCAACTTTCCGGCGGTCAAAAACAACGTGTCGGCATCGCCCGAGCGCTGGCGCCGCAACCTCAAGTCATCCTTGCCGACGAACCCACTTCCGCCCTCGATCCCGCCACTACGCGCAGTGTTTTGAAGTGTTTGGAGGACATCAACCGACGTTTCAACGTAACCATCGTCATCGTTACCCACGAAATGAGCGTTATCCGCCGTCTGTGCGACCGTGCCGCCCTCTTGGACAAAGGCCGTCTGTTGGAAATCGTTGAAGTACACGGCAACCAAATCCATGCCCAATCCGAAATCGGGCAAGAGCTGATTCGAGAGGACTAATATGGCAGATTTAACATTTGAAAGTGCTGTTGCGACCATCGTCAGCATGAAGGGCGAAATTATCCAAGCCTTGGGCGAAACCTTTATTATGGTCGGCCTATCGACTACTTTCGCCGTTATCTTCGGTACGGTTTTGGGCGTATTGCTGTTTGTGACGTCAACTCATCAGTTGCACTACAACAAACAGCTGAATTTATTTTTGGACAACCTGGTTAACCTGATGCGTGCGTTTCCTTTCGTCATCCTGATGATTGCCATGATTCCTGTTACACGCGCCATAATCGGCACGACCATCGGCCCGGTTGCCGCCTCATTGGTATTGAGCGTATCCGGCTTGTTCTACTTCGCCCGTCTGGTCGAGCAAAACCTGCGCGAAGTGCCCAGAGGCGTGATTGAAGCGGCCTCCGCAATGGGCGCTTCCCCCATGAGTATCATCTGCAAAGTGCTTTTAAATGAAGCGCGCGCAGGTATGGTTTCCAGCATTACCGTACTGGCTATCGGCCTTCTGTCGTACAGCGCGGCGGCGGGTATGATTGGCGGTGGTGGCTTGGGCGACCTTGCCATCCGTTACGGCTACTACCGCTATCAAATGGAAGTCATCATCTTCATCGTCGCCATCCTGGTTTTACTCGTTATCCTGATTCAAGGCATCGGCAACAGATTGGCACGCAAACTGGACAAACGTTAAACAAACCAGGCCGTCTGAAATAGACTTACTATTTTTCAGACGGCCTGTTCTCTATTTAGGACATATATTCCCATTAAGTTTACAAAAAACATCCTCATCTTTCCAAAATAGATTTACAATCCCTCTTTTTTTAACAGCGGCAGCTTGAGGCCGTCTGAAACCGTTTTATCATCCATCTGGAGCAAAATTATGCGAATCAACCCATTCTTCAAAACCCTTTCTGCCGCTGCGCTGGCCATCATATTGGCTGCCTGCGGCGGTCAAAAAGACAGCGCACCTGCTGCTTCTGCCGCTTCTTCTGCCGACAACGGCGCAGAGAAAAAAGAAATCGTCTTCGGTACAACCGTCGGCGACTTCGGCGATATGGTAAAAGACCAAATCCAACCGGCTTTGGAGAAAAAAGGCTATAAAGTCAAACTGATCGAGTTTACCGACTATGTGCGCCCCAACCTTGCTTTGGCTGAAGGCGAATTGGACATCAACATCTTCCAACACAAACCTTATCTGGACGACTTCAAAAAAGAACACAAACTGGACATCACCGAAGCCTTCCAAGTACCGACTGCTCCTTTGGGCCTCTATCCTGGCAAACTGAAATCTTTGGACGAATTGAAAGATGGCGTCAGCGTTTCTGCACCTAACGACCCGTCCAACTTTGCCCGTGCATTGGTTATGTTGAACGAATTGGGCTGGATTAAACTGAAAGCCGACGTTGATCCGCTGACCGCATCTAAAGCAGATATTGCCGAAAACCCTAAAAATATCCAAATCGTAGAACTTGAAGCCGCCCAACTGCCGCGCAGCCGTGCCGACGTTGACTTTGCCATCGTTAACGGCAACTACGCCATGAGCAGCGGCATGAAACTGACCGAAGCGCTGTTCCAAGAGCCGAGCTTCGCCTACGTTAACTGGTCTGCCGTCCGTACTGCCGACAAAGACAGCCAATGGCTGAAAGATGTAACCGAAGCCTACAACTCTGACGAGTTCAAAGCCTACTCACAAAAACGCTTTGCCGGTTACAAATACCCTGCGGCATGGGGTGAAAACGCAGCAGCAGGTGCTCAAGCCGAAGCCGCCTCTACTGCTTCTGCAACCAAATAAATCGCTCTTTGAAAAAAGGCCGTCTGAACGTTCAGACGGCCTTTTTCTATCATCACTCACAAAGACAAAATTATTTTTACTGATAACAATCACTTACATAATTTCTTATATCAAACCGAATTAACTGTTGTAAAAATATTCAATAAAAATCCATGTTTTTATTCAATATAATCAATCACTAAATGAATTATTCTACTTTTTTATAATATTCACTGGTAATGTTCCGCTTATCCTGATATTATACCGTTTATCTAAATACATCCGGTTATCTACTTTTTAGACCGCTCATCTTAATTGCTTTAAACCACTTTGTCGGATTTTCCCATAATGTTGTGTTTCTCCGTTTCGAAGGGGTTTGAGCGGTCGAAATACCGTATTGCTTAGATGTTAAAGCTTCGTGCTTTGAAATGAGTGAATTTTTGTTTTAAGTGTCGTAATCTCTTGCTAATTACTCCCAGCTGCAAGAGTTTCAGGGTTGTCTATTTGGACAACCCTTCTTTTTTTATACTCCATTATTTCAATAACTTAAGATTTTATTATTCATATTCAAACCAACTGGCGAAACCATTCTTTTTCCCACCTCAAATTTTCTTCAATTCATTATTCGGCATCACCAGCCAAACCTGTGCATTTTTGACTTGGGCGGCTGCTCGGATGGCCGCTTCATCCATAATGGAAAATGCAGTCGAAAAAGCATCGGCAACTGCCGCACTTTCTGCCATAACGCTCATGCTTTTATAGCGCGGCTGGCTTCCGCCTGTGCGTGGGTCAAACAGATGGGTAAATTTGCCTGCCTCGTCCATTACCGTGCCATAGCCGCCCGATGTGGCAAACGCTTGATTTTTCATGGCAATAGTAGTCAGGATTTGGTCTTCTTGGTCAGGATTGCGGATGCTGACATTCCACTCGCGCTGGTTGGCATTATCAAAGCCGTAAATCTCCCCCATATCAATCAATGCCTGAGAAACGCCTTGCTGCTTCAACAATTCGGCTACTTTGTCGGTGATATAGCCTTGGGCAATGCCGTTAAGCGACAAGCCCATGCCTTTTTGGGCAAAACGGATTTCTTTGGTATCAAAGTTGACTTTATTGAAGTCCACCAATTTAAGCGTATCTTTGATGCTGCGTTCGGACGGCGGCGTTTCGGTTTTCGGATTTCGCCTGAAATGGTCGGCATACAGATTCCACAAAGGCTGAATGCTGGGATCAAATGCACCTTGCGTCAGCTGATGAATATCCCGGCTGATACTGAGCAGCTGCAAAAAATCAGATGGCGGATTTTTCAGACGGCCTTCTCGGTTTAAGCGGCTGATCAGGCTGTCGTCCCGATACAGGCTGAAGATTTTTTCCAATCGTGAAACTTCCGCCAATACTTTGTTGATCAGTATCTCCGCCTGCCTGCGCCCAACGCCGAACAAACGCAATTCCGCACCCGAGCCTAATGCAATCCCTTTCCAGATAACAGGCTGCTCTTCTTGATTCGGGCCGGCTGAATGAGTCGGCCGATTGGTTTTTCGGCTGATGGCAAAGGGAATGCCGGCACCGGCGGCAAGTGTGGCGGCGATGGCAATGAAGCGGCGGCGCGTTAAAGGAGTGGACATGGCGTATTCCTTGGATTTTTTATTTTTACATTGAAAGCCTGCATCATTAAATATCAATCGGCACGCCTTCAACACAAAGGCCGTCTGAAATGGTTTCAGACGGCCTTTATTGATTGTTTTATTTGAAAATATATTCGTCGGGCATTTCGGCAAAACCGACTACTCTGCCGCCTTTTTCTTTGGCGAATTTTTCAGCTTGTGCCTTGTCGGCAAAAGGAAGCGCATCTTCCGCACCCATGCCGCCGATAAAGCTGCTTTCGATAACGTAATAGGCCTTTTTCGCATCTATCCATTCGGTGTCGGCATTGGGTTTTTCCCAATCTTTGACTTTACCCATATCGGTAACATAGATGACATGAATGCCTTTCGGCTCTTCAGGCAGCTTGGTGTAGCCGAACATCTGCTTGATGGTGGAAAACCAAACTGGTTTTTCAGGTTTGCCGTTCAAGAAGATTTGCGCTTTAGGGCCGTTGTGTTCAGTTAAATTCATGCTGCAGTAATGACCCACTGCACTATCGCTGATTTGTTGGGGCGCAGGCGGAGGGCTGTTGTCCTGCTTGCTGCAGGCTGCCAATGCGATGAGTGTGAAGGTAGTCAATAATATTTTTCTCATATTTGTCGCTTTCCGAAAATCCAGGCGGCTAAAATCAAAGGAATGATAACCCATAATACCTGAGCCGTCAGCAAAACAGGCATACTCAGACTGATTTGTTCGCTCAAACCCGCCATGCCGGCATACATGGCTGTATTTTCGTAACCCGTCAGGTTCAGCAGACGATAAATGTCTGCGGGGTTGAACAAAAGAACGGTTTCTACCACAGGCGCGGTAATGACTTGTTCGGTATCGGCAACCAAAACACCCAAAAGCGCCATATCGAAAATAACGACAAAAAACAGCCATACGCCGATGGCAATACCGGCGGCGGTACCGCGTTCTTTAACTTTTGCGCTGATCAAATAGCCCATGGACAAAAAGGCTGCGCCAAGAATCACGCTGGCAGCAATCAAGAGGGCGAAAGGCTGCCATGCGGCAATATCAAAACCGCCGTTGGCAAGCTGAAGGGTAATACCTGCCAATCCGTAGCCTGCCGTGGTAGCAAGGGCAAGGATGATGAGGTGACCGATAAATTTACCGGCAAGGATTTGGTTGCGCGAGATGGGGTAACTGAGCAGCAACGCCATTGTACCGCGCTCGATTTCGCCGATCAGTGCATCATAAGAGAGCAACATCGCAATCAGCGGAATCAGGAAAATAGACAGGCTGGACAGGCTGACTACGGTTACCGTCAAGGGATCAACCTTGACCGAACCGGTAGGCGAGCTGCCGAGAAAGCCTAATGACAGTGCCAATGCGGCAAGCAAAAGTGCGGCAGCAAGAACCCAACGATTGCGCAGGCTGTCGCGGACTTCTTTGCCGGTAATAATCCAAACGGGGTTCATACGTCTTCCCTCTTCAAGAATTGCGCGTACATATCGTCAAGTGTAGGCGTGTGGATATCGATGTAGGCAAGACTGCCCAAATCACCCAATTCGCTCAAAAGAGCCATGCGCTCTTCTGCTTTACATTGCGCTTGGTATGACAGGCCGTCTGAAAGCGGATGCCAACGCTCGCTCAACGGGCGCGCTTCTTTCAAGCGGACGTTGACGGTCAGCGGCAGGCCGCTTTGAACATGCAACTCATCCATGCTGCCGTCGGCAACTTTCACGCCGTTTTTCATGACGATGATGCGGTCGGCGTGGCCGTCAAGCTCGGCCAGTGCGTGGGTGCTGAGCAATACGGTTGCGCCGCGTCCATTGAGTTCGCGCACAACTTCGTAAAACATTTGACGCGAAGCCGGATCAAGGCCGGTAGTCGGCTCGTCAAACAGTAAGACTTTAGGTTCGCCCAACAAGGCTTGTGCCAAAGCGAGGCGTTGACGCATCCCTTTGGAGTAAGTGCCGACACGGCGGCGTGCGGCCTGGGAAATACCGACACGCTCGAGCAATTCGCGGTTTTTACTCAAGGGCTGTTTTTTAAGTTTGGCATAGAAATCCATGGTTTCGATACCGGTCAATGAGGGGTGCAATGCAACCGTTTCAGGCAGGTAACCGATTTGGCTGCGACGCTGCGCCCCTGCTTTACTGCCGGTCGGTTCTCCCAAAAGCATCACTTCGCCCTCGGTCGGCGTAATCAGGCCGAGTATCAGCTTCATAATGGTGGACTTGCCTGCACCGTTGTGTCCCGCCATGCCGACGCTCTCGCCAGCCTTGAGAACCAGATCGACTTGGTTGACGGCCTTTTGGCTGCCAAACTGCTTGGTCACGTTTCTCAATTCAACGTGGTTGGTACTGCTCATGGATATTCCTCTAGTGAATGTTTCAGACGGCCTTTGATATTGGGCCGTCTGAAAGGTTACATATTGGCATTTCCGCCTGTCAG
Organism: Neisseria sp. HMSC078C12; assembly: GCF_001838065.1. Lineage (NCBI taxonomy): Bacteria > Pseudomonadati > Pseudomonadota > Betaproteobacteria > Neisseriales > Neisseriaceae > Neisseria > Neisseria sp. HMSC078C12. The sequence continues at coordinate 33,043 of NZ_KV835608.1, forward strand.
CGCACCGTTTTCGGCATTACCCCATTCGGATTGGTGCGTTTTTGCTTCATGCAGCAATTCGTCCTTCATGGCTTCATATTTGGTTGTCGTTTTATTGCGGACGGGGTTCATCAAAGGCTTACTGTCAATTACACCGCCGGGCAGGATGGCGGGAAATTGCGATTGCGCCCATTTGACAATGCTGATGGCAGGGCTGTTCATCAATAACCGGGCGACGGGTGCGCGCCAGATGATTTGGTCGATAATCCCGTTGGGACGGTAGGCACTGTCGCCGAAGCCGTCGCCGTTAAGGTCAAAGGCGCTGTTATCGCTCCAATAGTTGCCGCGACCACCCTCGCCCCAATCGAGGAAGCGGGTGCTGACATATTTAACCTGGCTTTCGTTGTTAATAAATGAATTTTCGTACAGGGTTGTGCCTTCGATGGCTGCGGTGAAGTGGATACCGATTTGGCAGTTCTCGAAATGATTGGCAAAGATTTTATCGTAGTTGGCATTGTAGGCAAACACGCATTTGCCTGCCTTGTTGATCACATTATCGTGAATTTCAGAATAATTGACGTAGTTGAGCATAATGCCTTGGTCGCGACTGCCAACGGCAATGTTGCCATACACTTTCAGGCGTTCGGAAAACATCAGCACATAACCCATATTGTTGCCGACGGAGATATTATTGCTGACTTCGCTGTCATTGGTGTACATATAATGGACGGCAAAGCGTAAGTCGCTAAAACGGTTGCCTTTGTAGGTATTATGGGTACTGGTATTTGAAAAAATACCGTCACGGCCTTTGGAAATATCGTTATCGACCACTTGCGCACCGGGCGCATTCCAGACAGTCACGCCGTTGCCGCGTTCGTTAACGCGCAGGGTTGCATCGCCGATGATTTTATTTTCCCGCACCATGGATTCTGCCGCACCGTGAATATACACGCCGACAGAATTGTCGATGATGTTGTTATGCTCCACCAGCGCGCGCGTTGCCGTCTCTTCTAAATAGATACCGGCATCCATTGCCGGCAAACTCATGCCGGAATGGGAAACGGTCAGATTGCGCAAAGTTACATCAGGCGCATGAACGGCAACCGTCCTCCCGCTCCGGTCGCCGACGATCTTGGCGGAACGGTCGGCAGGGCCTTCGATGGTAATGGGTTTGTCGATATAGAGTTTGGTTTTGTATGTACCGGAGGCAAGCTTGAGCGTATCGCCGGCTTGGGCGCGCGCCAAAGCATCATTGAGATTGTCTTGTGCGGATACGTTGATGACTGCGGCAAAGGCCGTCTGAACCATGCTGCCAAGCAGCAATACGAGTGCGGCACGTTGCCATTTGGAACGATGGATTTGTGTGTGCGTCATAATCATATCTCTGTTTCAGACGGCCTGCTTGCCGCATGATAAACCGATGCGGAAACAGGTATTTTGGTGTTATAGCAAAGCTGTCTGATGATGGCTTTCATTTTGTGGCCATATCGGCCGACAAACAACTTTGCTATAAAGGCCGTCTGAAAGAATGTTTTTTCAGACGGCCTGAAGAATTAAATCATCAAACCGAAATTATTTTGGTTTAACAATCATTTGGCCAGACATTTCCATGTGCAATGCGTGGCAGAACCATTGGCAGTAGTACCAGTGTACACCTGGACGGACAGCTTTGAAGGTTACAGAAGATGTAGCTTGCGGGCCAATCTCCATAGCAATGCCATAGCCTTCCAAAGTAAAGCCGTGAGTCAAGTCTTCAATGGTCTCAACGTTGGTTACATATACGGTAACTTCGTCGCCTTGGTTCACTTCAAATTGAGGAACGCTGTAAGCAGGCGCAACGGCAGTCATGTACACGCGTACTTTGTTACCTTCGCGTACGACTTTGGCAGCTTTTTCCAGCTCAACACCGTCTTTTTGAGCTTGTTCCAAAGCTTCTTGCCAGAACCATGGATCTTTGCGGTCCCAAGTTTTGCTTGGGTTCACTTTAGACGCAGCAACCAAGCACAAGTCATGTGGTTCGGCAAAAGTCGGATTGTCATGCACCAGACGCATTTCGTCGCCGGAGATGTCGATCAATTGGTCACACTCAGGTTTCAAAGGACCGGCATTCAAGAAGCGGTCTTTAGAGAACTTGTTCAAAGATACCAACCATTTACCGTCGGCTTCTTTGGTTTCGCCCATGGTAGTATGGTTGTGGCCAGGTTGATAGTGAACGTCGAGTTTTTGTTTGATCGGATCGATTTTCTCGCCTTTATAGGCTTTAATCGCGTCGTCGATGTTCCATTTCACCATTTGGCTGTCGATAAACAATGTAGTATAGGCATTGCCGCGACCGTCAAATGCAGTGTGTAATGGGCCAAGACCCAGTTGAGGCTCAGCTACGACAACATCGCGCTCTTTGATTTTACCTGCAAACAAGTCATCCAGTTTGCTGACATCCAATACGGTAACGGTTGGAGACAGTTTACCGTTGAGCATGATGTATTTACCGTCAGGGCTTGCATTACAGCCGTGAGGAGAGTTAGGAACCGGGATGTAACGAGTGTATGGAGAGTTGGCTTCCGCACGACCGTCCAACATTTTCACGCCGTTAACTTCTTTGAAGTCGCCTTTTTTGATGCCTTCTTCGATGGCAGCCAGGTTAAATACCACACACCAGTCTTGTTCGTTAGAAGATGCACCTTGTACAGTCAGAGCGCGCTCAGAGTTATAGCAGGTAGAGAAAGAGTATTTACCTTGGTAGTCGGCATCGCCATTATCCAAGTTACCGTCTACCAATACTTGCCATGCGATGTCCATGGTTTCGCCGTCAACTGCAGTATAAACGGCATTCCAAGTTTTAGGATCATCCCATTTGCCTACGCCGTCAACAGGAACGATATGCTCGCCGTTGGCAAAGACGTAGCCGGTTTTCGGATAGCGTTGAGGACGCAGACCGTGAACACCTGAAACGTTTGGAATTTCAACGATTTTATCGGTTTTCATCACATCCAAGCGGATACGGCAAACACGGTTGTTTGCTTTATCGTTGGCATATGCATAGCGGCCGTCGTAAGTTTGATCGGTAAAAGACAAGTGCGGGTGGTGCAAGTCGCCGTTAGGGTAGCAGCGCAGACCGCTGTCTTGCAGGAATTTACGGGTTTCCGGCGTAATTTTTTCATTCAAAATACGCAGGCTCTCGTTGGTACGACCCCAACCGGTAGCGCTGTCCATATTGAATACAGGGATACGCATCAACTCACGCATAGAAGGTACGCCGATCAAGCGCATTTCACCTGATTGACCGCCTGACAAGAAACCGTAGTATTGGTCAAGCTCACCTGGACCGACTTCGGAAGTTTGTTTGCCCGGCTCGGCAGAATGAGCAGCGGCTTTCTCGGCAGGTGCAGCACCTGAAGCAGCAGCTTTATCACCCTCGCCGTTAGAGCAACCGGCCAAGCCCAACAAACCGGCACCGGCAATACCTGCACCGGAAGCAGCGGCAGTACCTAAGAATGAACGACGGCTTAAGCCGTTTTGTTCTAATTTTTCGTCTGACATACGACACTCCTTGGATAAAATCCGGCGGCCGATTTTTCAGACGGCCTGCCGATGAAAAACTTTCTAAGTCGGGCTGCCGATACAGCCCTCTTTTTTTATTGATAAATTACTACTTGTCGACACTGATTGCCGATTCTTTTTTAACAAACTGGACGACTTGTTCTTGGGCATTTTGCGTTGCTGCTGCATCATGCTGTTCAGCTTTTGCCGCCGCTTGTTTTTGTTTTTTCTTATTCGTTGCCACTACTTGAGGACAACGCGTATCGTGATGATACATTACCTGACAATGCAGACATTGGATACATTCGTTCGGATGAATGTCGCCTTCTGGTGCGATTGCCTGTACTGGACATTCGTGTGTACAAATCTGGCATGGATTACCGCACATTTTATAACGGCGTAGCCAATCAAACACACGGAAGCGGCCCGGCAATGCGATACCTGCACCCAAAGGACACAGATAACGGCAGAAGAAACGTTCGATAAACAAGCCTGCAATCAGCAAAGCTGCAGCGAACAGAACGAACCACCATTCACGCATGAATTTCAAAATAATTGCAGTTTTGAAAGGCTCAATTTCAGCAAATTTTTCAGCCGTACCCAAATCGTACAGGGAAATTGCCAACAAAGCGAAGAAAATTACATATTTAATCGCACTCAGACGGGTATGCAACAAGTGTGGCACGGTAATTTGTTTCAGACCCAATTTTTTAGCGATACGGTTGGTTAACTCTTGCAATGCACCGAAAGGACACAGCCATCCACAGAATGTACCGCGGTTCCACAACAGCATGGTCGCCGCTGTAAAGAGCCACAGAATGAATACCAGCGGATCCATCAGGAAGAATTCCCAGTGGAACTCAGTCAAAATGGCTGAGAACAACGTCAAAGTATTCACTACCGATAATTGTGCCTGAGCATACCAGCCGATATAAAACAGCGTAAAGGTCAGGAAACAGAGACGGAATCGGTCATACCATTTTTCGTAACGGACAATCCAGTCTTGGAACAGGAATACCAACAGAAGAATTGTCAAAGCAATACCGACAACCACGATTTGACCTTGTTTGGCTTTCCAAACCTGTTTCCAAAGTTGGTTGGATACACCCTCCTCAGCTGTTGCATCTTCTGCAATACCTGTACTTTCTTCCGGAGCAGAGGCTGCCGCAGCCACCGGCTCAACCGGTGCGCTGATTTCAACCGGCGGTGCTTTAGGATCGTCAACGTAGTAGCCTTTTGGCAATTCATAATCCAAATCGGCAGTTACAAATGCCTTATCATTTACGCTCAATACGCGTTGAATCATCAATTGCAAACGCCATGGTTCGGCACCATCAAATTCCACACCTTCGGGGATGGTGAACCAAGAAACCTCTTTAAATGCGGGCGCACCTTCAGCGGATAAAGCAACTACACGTTCATGTTGCGCATCGGTAAAGCGGAAGCTGGTATCGCCTTGAATCATTTCAATACGGTCAAAGATACCGCCGCGGACATAACCCGAACCTTTCCAAGAATAGCGACCCTCGCCGGCCACCATCACGGCTTCTTGGCCAGGTTTCAAACGTTTTTGCAGGTTGTTCCAACCGGCTTCACCTAAAAGGCTTTTACCGATGGAAGGCTGGCTGACCAAAGCAACATACAGATCAATAAATGTATCGTTACCATCACCCTGCTCCGCATGATCTGCCACACCTGCTTTACCGCTTTTCTCAAACAGTTTATTGATTTCGTCGATAGAAATATGCAGATGACCGACGGCTTTTTGTTCCAAAAGCGCATTCCATGACAGAATATCTTGTTTGTCTTGATTGGCAACACGACGTGGACGGGTTTGAACAGCAGGTTCGGCAGACTGTTCGCCGGAAGCAGCTGCTGTACCGGCTTGAACTGCTTTATCTGTACCCAAATGATATTGATGGATTACTGCTTTAACAGAGCGCTGAATACTGTCATTGATGACCATCAGGGTTACAGTCGCACCACTAATAATATCCCCCGGTGCAACACCTGGCTGAGGCGGGTTTTTAATAAAATTTAAGCCGATATATTTGTCAATGAATTTATCGACACGGGATTGCGGGATACCGATCAGCATAATCGGTTCATGGTGTTCAACCAATTTTGCGCCGGCAATAGTGCCATCATTGGCCAAGGCAACCATCGTATCGATCGGTTTGCTCGAATAACCGCGCGTATTAACCACGTCAGTCGTGATATAAACCAAGCCAAGCTGCTCTTCGCCCTTGTATACGCGAGCAACCAAAGGTTTACCTTCAGGCTTACCGTAGCGGTCAGCACCTGGGAAAATTTCAGACGGCTGAACTTTTGCCAAGAAATCAGGCAAGCGTTCCGCGTAAGCAGGCAGGCTTACCATCATCACGAAAAATACAGCAAACAGCATAAGGATTCGTTTCCAAATGCCACTTAAACACTTTACTTCAAGGCAGGACATGGCTATTCCCGATATATCGATACTCTAAACACTGATATTATATGAATCATCCATCGGCAATAATTTGATTAAAATCAAGTTTACAAATCTTAAAACCAAATTCCATATGCTAATAATACTTTAGAACTATATTGAACAATCACATCTTTCGCAGACATGAAACATAGGAAAATCAACCCGATTCAACAAATCTTCTTATATTATTAATTTATTTATAATAATACTCAAAACAATTCCCAAAATTCTATTTGGCATATATTAAAGCAGAATACAAAGATTCGATTTTAATTTCAATAGGCCGTCTGAAAATAATCTCAAAAACTTTAGTCCCCCATTCTTTCAACACAAAATATACTTTCCGTACAAACAAAAAGAGCCTGTATAACACAGGCTCTTTTTCAGACTAATCTTAAGTCAGATTAGAATTTGTGACGCAGGCCAACAGTACCAGCAGTTTTCTCGTATTTATCACTACCTACTTTTTCTTTCAACCAACCGGCTGACAACAAGGCAGAGGTGCGTTTAGAGAAGTCGTAATCAGCACCAACGATAACTTGATCGTAAGTATGGTCAGTTTTGTTGCCATTCACAGTAGGTTTGAAACCGTGAGCGTAAGAAACACGAGGAGTTACATTACCGAAGCGGTAAGCGGCAGTGGCAGCAACTTCAGTATGTTTGTTTTTCTTACCATAGGCAGTATTGCTAGCATTGGCATAACCATTTTTAGATGCATCATGTTGAGCAGCAACAGCAACCAACAGATTGTTTGCATCATAGCCGGCAACTACGCGATGAGTTTGATGATCTTTCAAATCACCAGCAGCAGTGCCATTAGTCAAAGGAGTATTTACAACCTTACCATCAGCATCGGTTGCCAAATCATGTTTAGCAAAACCACCTGCATAGCGAGCAAAGAAACCAGAATTTTCATAATTCAAACCAGCATAGTATGCATCACCATGCACACGCTCATGCTTATATCTATCATCATGATTTGCATTGTCACGAGGTTGGTATTGTACGCTTGCACTAAAACCAGCGAATACAGGAGAGTCATAGCGTACAGATACTTTACGAGAATCTACACGTTTTAATTTACCTAATTGCAAAACATCAGAGTTAGCATCACCAGATTCCCATGGATCGATGCTATCGCTGCTGTCTTTCAGGGTAGTATTCAGGTTACCGGCACGAACTTTACCGAAGCCACCTTCCAAGCCAATGAAAGATTCACGGTTAGCAAAACCAGAGTTACCACCGGCGATAGAAGTATTTTGCTCAACTTGCCAGATAGCATTCAGGTTGTTACCCAAGTGCTCGTGGCCTTTGAAGCCGATACGAGAGCCGTAGTCAGCAATCTCAGTAGCAGTTTTAGATTTAGTAGTTTGACCTGAAACTTTCGTTTTGGTTTGAGAAACTTCTACACCAGCTTTGATTTGACCGTACAGAGTCACATCAGCCATAGCTGCAACAGGCAGAGCTGCCAAAGTCAGAGCAATCAGAGATTTTTTCATTGCTGTATTCCTTTTCTATTGTGAAGAAATAACTTAAGCAGACCGGACAATCCGCTTAGGCTTACATTATCGCTGGAATCAGCGATTCCATGACTGTTACTATAATTGCTCCTCTCTAAAAAAACAAACTTTATTCAAGCCACCCCCACCACCATTGCAACCCAGTAAAGGCAAACACAGCCTAAAAAAAGGAAATTTATTATTTAAAATCAATGATAAATTTCTTATAAAACCAATTGTGCATTTTTACAACACTTTATTAATTTACACATCAATCACGCTATTTTGTTGCTTTTATACCAACAATCCGTCAATTAGGCCGTCTGAAAAACATTACCCGAAACATCCATCCACTCAGGCAGAGGCAGTTTTACCACCCCAAACTCATCAGGATAATCAACGCCTGTCAAATACAGGCCGTCAGACATAAAGGTCGGAGGCGCTTTCAATCTGCTTCTTGCATGAAAGATTGACTGAAATTCATCCACACTGATCCTGCCACTTCCCACATATACCAATGCGCCCATGATATTACGCACCATATGATGCAAGAATGCATTTCCATGCAAATCAAGGCACAAATAATGAGGAGTCCCACTAATACTTGCACTATACAGCGTTTTTATAGGCGATTTTGCCTGGCACTCAGCCGCACGAAAACTGGAGAAGTCATGTTCACCCTCCAATAAAGCAGCAGCCTGCCTCATTAGATTTAAATCTAATTTCAAATGCGTCCACCCCACCCTGCCGACCAACAACGGAGAGCGAACCGGAGATGACTCCAGTAAATAACGGTAATGCCGGCCATAAGCATCAAATCGGGCATTGAAATGCGGTGCAACTTTTTGTGCAAGCAATACAGCCACACCGTCAGGCAAATGCGCATTGACTCCACGCACCCACGCCTGCTCCGGACGGCTTACAGATGTATCAAAGTGTACAACCTGAGCTGTCGCATGCACACCCGTATCCGTCCTTCCTGCAACAATCGTATTAATCCGCTCTCCTGCTATTGAAGTTAATGCCTGCTCTAAGGCCGTCTGAACAGTCGGCAGGTCTCCGGCCTGTTTTTGCCAACCATAAAAACGGCTTCCGTCATAAGAGAGGGTTAAAGCCCAACGCTGAACGGAACGTCCTGTTGTATTCGTTTGTTCGGTCATTTTTGATACTTCTTATAAATTGATATTGTTATCCACGCTCAAATAACAAATATTAAAAGGCGTGATCATCACACGCCTCTCATCATATATTTCAGACGGCCTTTATCTTCGCCCACCATATAGAACTGCCATGCAATACTGTCATATCTAAAAATGGATTCGGCCCAAATCTCATCTTTTAATTTACCATAAAAAAGATGCCGTCTGAAACGGCATCTTCATTTGATTGACACTTATGCACCAAGTTCTTTCATCAGTTTTTGGGCTTTATATAGAATATCGCCTTCAGCTTCTTCAATCAGCCCTTGCAATGTTTCTCGGGCTGCCTCAGGATCACCAATCTCGATATACATCTTAGCCAAATCATATTTAGCCTCGAGCGGAGCAGTCATACCGACTGATTCTGAAACAAAGCCTCTTTCGCTATTGCTTTTATCGGCAGCCACTGAAACATCTTCAGCCTCCCATTCCAATGCACCTTCTTCAATCACAAACTCGGAAGCAGCTTCTTCTTTCTCTGCTTCTTCTTTGGTTTCTTGAATTTGCACGTCCTGATCTTGCTTGACATCAAATGGCAGCACATGGTCGTCTGAATTTTCAGGCGTTTCTACTGTAAACTCCAGCGGCTCTTCATTTCGCTCAGGCATAACAACAGATACCGGCTGATACGGATTTTCCGGCTCAGGCTCGTACACGCTTTCTGTCGACTCGATATTGTCCCAATCCGCATGACGACGTTGCTCTGTTTCTGCATCATGCGTTACTGCACTGGAAAGAATACCTGCCTGACTATGGTCAATCTTGCCCAAGTCGAGTTTGACATCGTCAACATTGGAAGATTCTTCTACTTCATTGATAACGACATCATCTTCAAAATCATCTTCGACAAGCAAACCTTCTTGAGTTTTTTCAGACGGCGTTACTTTGCTTGCGGCAACCGCAGCGGCGGCTGAAGCAGCAACACTTTTCTGTACAGGCTTTTCTTCATCCTTACGACTTGCAGGCGCGGCTTTCGGCTCGTCTTTACGTTTACCGGCAGCTCTCAACAACAGCCAAGCAGCAATAAGGGCTGCGCCGCCTGCCAACAACCATTTCCACAAATTGCCGTCTGATTCACTCTCTGCCGGCTCTGCAGCAGAATCAGTCGTAGCAATAGGTTCCGAAGCCAATACATTCTCTTGGTTATCGGAAGCCATAACATCTTGTACATCGGAAGCAGGAGCTGCTGATGCTGCATTTTCATTGACAGCCGCAGATGCTGCTTGCTCTGTTTGCGCAGCTGAAGCTTGTTTCACTTCTTCCTGTTGCTGAAGATTTGCGCCGGCATCTTTAACCTGAGTTTCAGTCTGAGCATCAGGCGGAGTAACAGGTTTTTCTGTTTTAGCTTCTGTTGTATTGGCGGCTTCATTGCCTTTTTCCGGCGCCGTATCGGCTTTAACAGGCGCAGATATAGCCAAGCGTTGCAATTCGCTACGGCTCGGGATATTCAGCACTTTACCTGCCAACATACGGTTGGCATTGTTATCAATAAACACATCCGGATTGGCATTAACCAACGCTTGAATAGTTTGATCCAAGGTCATACCTTGCGGACGGATGCTGGACGCAATGGCAATCAGGGTTTCACCCGTACGTACCAAATGCTGTCTGCCTGAACGTACGGCCGTATCGTTTTTAGCAAAGGCCGTCTGAACTTGTTTTTTTTCAGCCTTACGTTGCGCATCTTTACGCACTTGAGCTGCCTGATTGCCTGCTGCTTTATTGTTTTTTGTTGCGGGCTGTTGAGTATTGCGCGTTGGCTCGAAGGATTGGGATTCGGCAGCCTGACGGGTGCGGACGGATGCCGCATCTTTAGCGTCGTATCCGGCCGGATCAATGATGGCAGTGTATTCACGCGATTGCGCGCCAACACCTACTTGGAAAACCAAAACAGGATCTTTGATGGCTTTAGAAGAACGAATCGTAACGACTGCCTTATCGCCTGATTTGCGTACCGCCGCGCGCAAATTGCCATTTGAAATAGTGGCCTTACCGCCATTAAGCAGAGCCTGAGCTTCCTCTCCAGTCACAGTGATACTGCCTGTAAAAGGCTCACCCAAATGAGATTGAACATTCAAGCCGCCCAAACCTGCAGAAGCACTGAGCGATGTCATTAAAGCGATAGAAGCTGTAATTAATTTAATATTGTGATGTTTTTTCAAAACTGATCCCCTGTTCGGAAATTATGGTACTAACCAATGTGCGCGCATTTAACCATATATTTACTAGATATTACGTCATGATATATTTTTAACCCATTCCTGCCAAGCAATAGAGGCTATTCAGCCTAAAATTCCTTAGCAAATCTATTACTTTTGCATGCTTGTGTTTCTTTTTTACAAATTTCGCCAACCCAAAACAAATATTTCATATAAATATATGTGGTATTGAAGTCATGGAGAAAGGTGCAAAAAAACACATCTCCCTGTATGATTAGCATTTACTCAATTAGTTTCATCATTAACATATGAAGATTTTGAGCGACTTATTCGCTGTATTCTTATTTTTCATCACATACATCATCACCAAAGACATGATTGCCGCAACAACTGTTGCGGTTATCGTCGGCATTGCCCAAGCTGCGCTGACCTTTTGGAAACACCGCAAACTGGACACCATGCAATGGGTCAGCCTGATTTTGATTGTCTTTTTTGGCGGCGCAACGATTCTGCTGAAAGACAACCGCTTTATCATGTGGAAACCGACCGTTCTGTTTTGGATCGGAGCGATCGTCATGTTGTTCAGCCACCTTGCCGGTAAAAACGGGCTAAAAGCCGTGATGGGTAAAGAAATGCAGCTTCCTGATTTTGTATGGACGCGCCTGACTTATGCATGGATTGGCTTCCTGATTTTTATGGGCGCTGCCAATCTCTTTGTCTTTACGTATTTTCCAAACCAATGGGTCAATTACAAATTGTTCGGCACATTGGGTTTCACAATCATTTTTTCTATCGCACAGGGCATGTATCTGATGCGTTTCCAGCCTAAGGAGAACCAATAATGGAATATTTCATGCTTTTGGCCACTGATGCCGAAGATGTCCACGAAGCACGCATGGCGGCACGCCCCGCGCATTTGGCACGTTTGGAAGAATTGAAAGCGCAAGGCCGTCTGCTGACTGCCGGCCCCAATCCCCTGCCAGATAATCCGGAACGCGTCTCCGGCAGCCTGATTGTGGCTCAATTTGAGTCTTTAGACGCCGCTCAAGAATGGGCCGAACAAGACCCTTACGTCGATGCCGGCGTATACGCAGAAGTATTGATCAAACCCTTTAAAGCCGTGTTCAAATGAGCAATATGCGTCAAATTATTGAGGAACGCCTGCGGACGCTTGAGCCTGAGTTCTTCGATTTTGAAGATGAAAGCCATCTGCATGCCAGCCATGCCGGTAATAAAGGCGGCGGGCATTACGCCATAGTGGTGGTCAGCAACGCATTTGAAAACATTAGCCGCCTCGAGCGGCAACGTATGATTAAGCAGCTTTTACAAGACTTGTTTTCAGACGGCCTGATTCATGCACTCAGTATCAAAGCGGCCACGCCGGACGAATACTTCCATTAAGATTACCGCCCAAACTTTGATTTCCAATCATTAATTTATTTTCAATCATTAATTTAAACGAGAAATACGATGAAAAAAACCTACTTTGCTTCAGCCTTGATGCTTGCCCTGACTACCGGCACCCTGTTTGCCCAAACTTTGGTTACCGTCAACGGTCAAGCCATCGACAGCAGCGTTATCGATGACCAAGTTGCTTCCGTACGCGCCAGCAACCCGAACGTTCAAGACACTCCTGAACTGCGTCAAATGCTGACTGAACGCCAAGTTATCAGCACTGTTGTTACCCAAGAAGCTAAAAAATTAAAACTGGATCAAAGCGCTGAATTCAAAACTGCATTGGAGCAAGCGCGTGCCGATGCCGCCAAGCAAGGTGCAGATAAAAAAGCCACATTCAAAACCGAATGGGCGGCTTTTGAAAATGATTTGTTAGGCCAAGCTTTCGCGGCACATATCGTCCGTCAATATCCTGTCCAAGAAAAAGATGTCAAAGCCGCTTACAACGACTTCAGCAACTTCTATAAAGGTACTCAGGAAGTCCAACTAGGCGAAATCGTAACCGACAGCAATAGCAATGCCCAAAAAGCCATTGCCGACTTGGACGCGAAAAAAAGCTTTGCTTCGGTATTGAACCAATATTCAATTGATGAAGCTGCCAAAAAAGCCGACGGTATCCCTAAAGCTTATGTTCCGCTCAGAGATTTGCAAGAATCAGCACCTCCGCTTTATGCAGCCGTCAAAGACCTGAAAAAAGGCGCGCACACTAGAACGCCGCTACAAAACGGTAATCTGTATGCCGTCTTCTATGTCAACGACCGCCGTAACGTTACCGTGCCTTCTTATGAAGCCTCTAAAAACGAGATTGGCAGCGACTTACAGGGAGCCCGTGTCAATGCTGCCATTCAATCATTGCTGAAAAAAGCCAGCATCAAAGTCAACAAATAATATAACGTGCCCGCCGTTTATAGCGGCGGGCAATAAGGAATCCACATGAACATCAAGCCCAAAACTGCCGTTTTGGCCATCCTTACCCTGTCAACGATCGGTTTGGCAACCGCCAAAGCGCCTGATATCGATCCTGCCCGCATCGACAGCATGGTTGCCGAAGTATTGAGACAGGCCGACCAGCATCCCAACCAGACTGCCAAACCCGATGGTCAGGCAATCCGCAAAGATGTGGTTACACGCTTGCAGACTTTGGAAATCTTGAAAAATGAAGCCTTTAAAGCTGGTTTGGACAAAGATGCGGAAGTGCAGAATCAATTCAAAAACGTTGAAGCTGAGTTCTATGCCAACCAATACGCTGCTTATCTAGAACGTCAAACCGCAGTTGACGATGCCGAGTTGCGCCGTTTCTACGACCAGCAAACACGCATTATCAAGCTGCAACAAGTCAGCTTTGCCTCAGCCGACGAAGTACGCGCCGCGCAAGAACTGCTACTCAAAGGCTTGTCATTCGAAGAGCTGATGAAGCGCTATCCTAACCCAGAACAAGAATTTGACGGCTTCATTTCTCCGCAACAGCTCCCCCCCCAACTGGCCGTTGCTTTTGCCGACATGAACCGGGGCGATGTAACGCACGAGCCGATTCAAATGGAAAACCGTTTTTATCTGTTTAAACTCAGTGCAGTAGAGCATGATCCGAATGCCGAACCTTTCGAGCTGGTACGCAACCAAATTGCCCAAGCAGTCAAACGGCAAAAAGTTAATAATCAGATCGAACGCATCTTAAAAGAAAACGGCATTAATCCGTAAATTGATTCAATGGTTTCAGGCCGTCTGAAACCATACTCCAATCCAAAGGGCGTGTCTTTTACGCCCTTTTTTACAAACTTCTTTTATTCAAAACATCATGCGCGCCGTTATTCAAAAAGTTACCCAAGCCAAAGTTGACGTTTTGTCCGAAAACTCCCGCGAAACCTGCGGAAAAATCGATAACGGATTTATGATATTACTCGGTGTTACCCACGCCGACACGGAAGCAGACGCCAAATACATTGCGGATAAAACCGCCAACCTGCGCATCTTTGAAGACGAAAACGGCAAATTAAATTTATCGCTCAAAGATGTCAGCGGCTCGATATTATTAGTTTCCCAATTTACTCTTTACGCCGATGCGCGCAGCGGCCGCCGTCCGTCCTTCTCCAATGCTGCCCCTGCCGAACAAGCGGATAAACTTTATCAATATACCGCGCAACTTTTACGCGAACATGGACTGACTGTCGAAACCGGCAGATTCCAAACCCATATGCAGGTATCCCTTTGCAATGACGGGCCGGTTACCTTATTGCTTGATTCGCAAAAAACATTCTAAATCTCATCAAAAAAGGCCGTCTGAAAGATTTCAGACGGCCTTTTCATTTCTGTTCATTATTAAATCAAGCCTTGCGCTTTTACCCAGTTCACAATATCTGCCTCAACGGCTTCAGGCGAACCCGGATTATCGATTTTGACACCGTACTCATCCGCACCCAGCTCTTCCAAAATCTCCAGCTGCGAATCCAGCATTCCGGCTTTCATATAATGCCCCTGGCGCGACAGCATACGTTCGAGATTGATTGCTTGAGGCGGAGTCAGATGGATAAAAGCCACCTTTCCTTCCGCACCACGCAGAATATCTCGATAGTGATGTTTGAGTGCGGAACAAGTAACGATGGAATATTTTTCCCCGTTTTTTGCCTGCTCCGTCATCCAGTCACGCAAATTGCCCAGCCAAGGATAGCGGTCTTCATCCGTCAGCGGAATACCGGCACCCATTTTGTCGCGGTTGGCTTGGGTATGGAAATCATCGCCTTCGGCATAGGGACATTGATCAAAATATTTTTGCAATGAGAGTGCGGCAGTGGTTTTACCGCAACCGCACACGCCCATCATGACAAAATGTGTCGTCATTTTTCTACTCCTTGTTTATCTGGATTTTAACGGTATTTGAAAACAGGCGGATTGTGTTATCTCAAAAACACTATCCGCCGGCCGTTTTCGATTAAACCAAGATAAACAACACTGACGATAAAGCAAAACCGATGAGTGCGATAAGTGTTTGGTTAACCGTCCATGTCTTCAAGGTCGTCGGCACATCCATATCCAACAGACGGCCGACAAGCCAGAAGCCTGAGTCGTTAAAGTGGCTGCAACCGACGGAACCCGCCGCCGTCGCCAATACCACGCAAGTAATCTGCCAATCGCTGAAACCTGCCGCCGCAACGGCCGGTGCCATCAATGCGGCAGCGGTAGTCAATGCAACAGTCGCAGAACCTTGTGCAATACGCAAAGCCAAAGCCACCAAGAAACAGCCCAGCAAAACAGGAATACCCAAGTCCGCCATGCTGTCTGCCAAAGCCTTACCGATACCGGAGGCACGCAACACGCCGCCGAACATACCGCCCGCACCGGTAATTAAAATGACCGAACAAACCGGACCCAATGCGCCATCGATGGTTTTCTCCAAAGCGCTGGCTTTTTCGCCACGTTTACTGCCCAATACATACAGGGCTACCAAAACAGAAATCAGCAAAGCAATCGGTGTCGAACCGAGCATTCGTGCAAACTGCACCCAGCCTTCATCCGCACTGACCATTTTCTCGCTGATCAGAGTAGACAAACCAGTATTCAAGAAAATCAACAACATAGGAATCAGCATAATGCCGATGACCGTAGATGCCTTTGCAGGCGCTTTCGGTTGGTCGTTATCTTGTGTACCACCACTGATCAGATCAGGAACGGGTACATGAATGCTGCGACCCAAAACTTTACCCAATAAATAGCCGCTGAAATACCAAGTAATCAAGGTAACCGGCAAACCCAAAATCAGCAGTTGACCGATGTTTGCACCATAAAATTCAGAAGCGGCAATCGGGCCGGGATGAGGCGGCAGGAAAACGTGCATGACAGAAAATGCGCCAATAGATGCCAACGCATAGGGCAAAACAGTTTGCTTCATGCGGCGTGCCGTTGCAAACACAATCGGCAACATCACCACCAAGCCGGCATCAAAGAAAATCGGAAAACCGAAAATCAAAGAAGCCACGCCTAAGGCAAACGGCGCACGTTTTTCACCAAAAATCCGAATCAGCGCATCCGCCAAAGACTGGGCACCGCCGGAAGTTTCCACCAAACGGCCGAGCATTGCGCCCAAACCGACCAGCAACGCCACGCTGCCGAGCGTGCCGCCAAAGTTTTTGACCAATACATCATTAACAATGCTGCCCATAGGCAGGCCTGTTACGATAGCAGTCAGCAAACTGACCAATACCAACGTCAGCAAAGCATGAACACGTAGTTTCACAATTAAAATCAAAATCAGCAAAATTGCCGCCGCTGCAATACCGAGCAAGGTACCGGCACTCAGCGTTTGAGTCCAACCATCCATTTTGAAGCCTTTCTCTGTAAGAAAAATACAAATTTATTAATGTTTTTTAACATATATGAATACGATAACACATTTACCCATGAAATCGTACGGCTGAATCCGGCCAAAATATAAACACCTATTTTTCCAAACCCTTTTTGTAAGATGCTTGAAAATAAGGAGGACAAAGAAAAACAAGAACAATAAAAAGGCCGTCTGAAAAGTAGTTTATTTTCAGACGGCCTGACATTACGCTTCTCAATAAGATAGAAACAGATGGCTTTTTTCAATGATCTGAAACCAAGCCCCTCGGTTATACCTTAGTAAAAATTACCTCGTTTTCCAAACGTGATTTCGGCAATTTGGCATTAAAATCATCTTCGGCGCGATAGCCAAATGCAACAACGGCAACAGCACGATAACCTTTTTCAGCCAAACCAAATTCTTGATCCAAAACAGTCATATCCACCCCTTCCAACGGAACGGCATCCACCCCCAAGGCCGCGGCGGCAAACAGGGTAAAGCCCAAATTAATATGAACTTGTCTCGACAACCATTGGGTTTCGTCTTGCATTTGGTCGCGGTGGATACCCAAGAAAGTGCGGCGCGCATTATCGCCCATTTGCTTATTTTCGGCCGTAGCAAAACGTCCGTCTTTATCTTCCTGTTCCAACACGCCTGCCAAATAGTCATCATCGGCATGCACCCGCGCCGCAAATACGATTACATGTGAAGCGTTGATGATTTTGGGCAGGTTGTACGGAAAATTTTCTGCAGATTTGGCTACCCGTGCTTTCCCTGCTTCATTATCTGTAATCACAAAATGCCAAGGTTGGATATTGACGCTGGAAGGACTGTAGCGCAGTGCCGCTTCGATTTGGGCAAAATCTTCGGCTGAAATTTTTTTGGAGGCATCAAAAGATTTGGTGCTGTAACGTTTTTGTACGATATCCTGAACATTCATCATGTTGTTCCTTAAAATTTAAAACTGTCATAAACACAAAGGCCGTCTGAAAAATCCTTCAGACGGCCTTTATTCTCAAATTTCCGCCGGCGGCTGCGGTGTATCCTCATCTTCCTGCTGCGTTTTGTCCTTGGCAAAACGGCTGAACCAAATGCCGGCTTCGTAGAGCAGAATCAACGGAACGGCAAGCAGGGTTTGGGAAATTACGTCAGGCGGCGTGATGATTGCGGCCACGATAAACGCCCCCACGATAACATACGGACGGGCGTTCTTAAGCTGAGCGGTCGAAACAATGCCCATTTTTGCAAGCAACACCACAACGACGGGCACTTCAAACGTCGTACCGAATGCGACAAACATGCCCAAAATAAAGGACAGGTATTTGTCGATATCGGTCGCCATATTGACGCCGACAGGGGTTACACCGGCCAAGAATTTGAAAATAACGGGAAACACCAGAAAATAGGCAAACGCCATACCGACGAAGAAAAGCGTTACGCTGGACAACACCAGCGGCGTAATCAAACGCTTTTCGTTTTGGTATAAGGCCGGGGCGACAAACGCCCAGACTTGATACAGCGTGTGCGGCAAGGACAGCAGAAACGCCGCCATCAAGGTAACCTTGACCGGCACAAAAAACGGCGCGATCACATCGGTCGCAATCATACTGGTATCTTTAGGCAGATTGGCCATCAATGGTTCGGCAACAAAAGTATAGAGCTGCTGGGCAAACGGCATCATACCCAAGAAGCAGACGACGATGCCGATGACGATCCACATCATGCGGCGGCGCAGCTCGAGAAGATGCTCGATAAGCGGTTGGACGGGTTGTTCGTGTTGAGGTTCGGACACCGGTTGACTCACTTTTTACTTACGGACGCGCAGTTTGGGTTTGGCGTGGAATTTCGGGCGCATATCGCGCTTGCGGCTCATCGCCTGCTTACGCAGAGATGTCGTATGCAGCGGAGGAACATCGGCGGCAGGGGCTTCGACATAGCTGACTTCAACCGCCGGAGCAGGGGAAACCGATGCGGTCAAATACTCACGCCAAGCGCGGTCTTGCTCGGACTCGGCATTTTCAGCCCCGGCAGGCTCTTGGGTTTGCACTACCCCACCCTCTTCAGGAACTTGGGCCGCACTTTCATTTTCAGTGCTGCTTGAAGCCAAATCAGGCAGAGGATTACCGAACTCGTCCACACCAAAATCAGCTGGCGTTTTTTGTTCGGGCAGGCGTTCCCACGGCTTGAGGCCGTCTGAAATATCATTCAGATTTTTTTGTGCATCGTCGCCCAAGTCTTTGATACCGTCGCGAAACTCCGAAGCGGCGGCTTCAAATTCCTGCTTGACTTTGCGCAATTCATCCAACTCAGCCTGAGTATTGAGCTCCTGCTTGACGTTGTTGACGAAGCCTTGCAATTTACCGACCAAACGCCCGGCCGTGCGCGCGGCTTGCGGCAGACGTTCGGGGCCTAACACTATCAGGGCGACAACGCCGACCAGCAGCAATTCGCCCAAACCGAAATCAAACATGGATTATGCTTTGTCTTCGTCTTTTTTGTGTTCGATGACTTCGTCTTTTTTGGCATCTTTGCCGTCTGTACCTTCGTTCAGGCCTTGTTTGAAGTCATGCACTGCACCGCCGAGGTCTTTGCCGACGTTGCGCAGTTTTTTGGTACCGAATACCAAAACGACGATAATCAGTACGATAATCCAGTGCCAAAGAGAGAAGCTACCCATGATAAATCCTTGAATTTGTTTAATTTAAAAAGAGATAATAATTATGCGGGCGTACCCATGATATGGATATGCAGGTGGAAGACTTCCTGTCCGCCGCCTTTGCCTGTGTTGATCAGGGTTTTGAAACCGTCAGTCAAACCTGCCTCTTGGGCGATTTGAGGGACTTTCAACATCATTTTACCCAACAGGGTTTGATGTTCGGCAGTGGCGTGTGCCAGTGAATCGAAGTGTACTTTCGGAATCAGCAGCAGATGTACCGGCGCGGCAGGGCGGATGTCTTTGAAACAAAGCATCTCATCGTCTTCGTAAACGGTTTGTGCCGGAATATCTTTAGCGGCGATTTTGCAGAAAATACAATTATCCATAATGGCTCCAATGGCCGTCTGAAAACGGGTGCAACGGGTTTCGCTAAACAAAGTGAAATCGTTTTTGCCCCAAGAGACGGATTCTGAAACAGGTCAAATACGGGATTGTAATATAAATTCAAGATTCTTTGCGAGAAGCTTTTTCCACCAATCCCGACAAACCTTGACGGCGCGCAAGCTCGTTGACCACATCTTCGGCGCGCAATCCGTGATGCGCCAATAAAACCATGGTGTGAAACCACAAATCCGCCACTTCGTAAACCAAATGTTCGCCGCCGCCATCTTTAGAAGCCATCAAGGTTTCACCCGCTTCCTCGATGACTTTTTTCAAAATCTTGTCTTCGCCTTTGTGCAAAAGTTGGGCAACGTAAGAAGCATCGGGATCGCCGCCTTTGCGCGAATTGATGACGTTTTGGATTTGGGTAAGGATGGTATCGGTCATGGTCGGTTTCTCTTATTTCTTTCAGACGGTCTTAAGGATGTTTATGTCCGTAAATCGCCTCTTCGTCTTTCAACACGGCATCGACTGTCTGCCATGCGCCGTCTTGCCAAACTTTGTAAAAACAGCTTTCGCGCCCGGTATGACAGGCAATGCCGCCGTTTTGTTCAATCAACATAACCACCGCGTCGCCGTCGCAATCCAGGCGCAATTCGTGTACTTTTTGCGTATGTCCGGACTCTTCGCCCTTCATCCATTGTTTTTGGCGGGAACGGCTGTAATAGTGGGCAAAACCGGTTTCTACGGTTTTTTGCAGGGCTTCTGCGTTCATCCAGGCAACCATCAGCACACGGTGTGTCTGCCAATCTTGGGCAATCGCGCAAACCAAACCTTTTTCATCAAATTTTACGGCATTCAGCAGCGTTTCGTTTATATTCGACATTCGCGTTTTCTCCCATATTTTTCAGACGGCCTTTGGATAGCAATCACAAACGCACTTCGATTCCTGCTTTGCGCATGGCCAGTTTTGCTTCGCGGATACTCGCTTCGCCAAAGTGAAAAATACTGGCGGCCAATACCGCATCGGCCTTCCCTTCTTTAATACCGTCCACCAAGTGTTGAACCGAACCGACGCCGCCGGAAGCAATGACCGGAATATCGACCGCTTCACTGACCGCACGTGTCAAAGGCAGGTTGAAACCTTGCTTGGTGCCGTCCCGGTCCATGCTGGTCAGCAAAATCTCGCCTGCACCGCGCCGCTGCATTTCGACAGCCCATTCCACCGCGTCCAAACCGGTCGGATTACGTCCGCCGTGGGTAAAGATTTCCCAACGGGTGTTTTCAGGGTTGACCGCTTTGGCATCCACGGCAACAACAATCGCCTGAGAACCAAAAAAACCGGCCGCTTCGTTGACCAAATCAGGATTGGTTACGGCAGCCGTATTGATGCTGGCCTTATCGGCACCGGCATTGAGCAGGCGGCGGATATCGGCAACCGTACGCACACCGCCGCCGACTGTCAACGGAATAAAAACTTGCGAAGCGACCGCCTCGATAACGTGCAAAATAGTATCGCGGTTGTCGCTGGAAGCGGTGATGTCCAAAAAGGTCAACTCATCCGCACCTTCATCATTGTAGCGTTTGGCAACGTCAACCGGATTGCCTGCATCGCGCAAACCCAAAAAGTTGACGCCTTTTACCACTCGGCCGTCTTTTACATCCAGACAAGGAATAATTCGTTTTGCCAATGCCATACCCAATACCTCTTATCCGTTATCAGGCCGTCTGAAACCGTCAGGCCAAAAATTTGCCCAACCAATCCGGCAAATGTTGCAACAGCTGAAAATAACCGATACCGGCCATCATCGCCAACACGCAGGAAATAATAAAATTGCTGTCGATACGGCCGACAATGGCGAAAATCAACCCGGCAAATGCCCATATTATCCCGTTGAAAATCATCCAATAGGTATCGATAATCGGCAAATCAAACGCCGTCAGCTGCCGCAATATCACTGCAATCAGTGTAAACCACAAACTTTCGCTTAGCGGATACACTTCTCGGTCAGATGACCAGATAATCCAAAAACCCAAAACAAACGCTTCAAGCATACTAATCCCTTAATAAAATATCGATTGGGTTGTTTTTATAATTATTTCAAACAGATATAAACCCATGACCTATACAGGCAATCCCTTTGAGTGAATTTTTGTGTGCTGCGTCAGCCGCTGCGTTTTAATGGCCTGTAAGGTCTTATCCGCATAATCCGACACACTTAAGCCAAAGAATCGGCCAGTTTTTGCGCCTGTGCAAAATCAATGCTTCCCTCGTAAATTGCACGGCCGGTAATCGCACCGCTCACGCCTTCTTTTTCGACGGCACACAATGCGCGAATATCATCCAAATTCGTCAAACCGCCGGAAGCGATAATCGGGATATTCACGGATTGAGCCAATTTGACGGTAGCTTCGATATTCACGCCGCTCATCATGCCGTCGCGGCCGATATCGGTGTAAATAATGCTGTTGACGCCATCATCTTCAAAACGTTGGGCCAAATCGACAACATGATGTTCCGTTACCGTTGCCCAACCGTCTATCGCCACCATACCGTCTTTGGCATCCAAGCCGACGATAATCTGCCCCGGAAATTCCTTGCATGCTTCGCGCACAAATTCAGGATTTTTTACCGCAGCCGTGCCGATAATCACATCAGTCAGCCCCAAATCCAAATACTTTTCAATGGTTTCCAAATCACGGATGCCGCCGCCAAGCTGTACCGAAATATCTTTGGCCTCGGCGGCCAAAATTTCTTTAATCGCCGGAAAATTTTGAGGAACGCCTGCGAATGCGCCGTTCAAATCAACCAAATGCAAACGGCGTGCACCTTGGTTGCGCCAATGCAAAGCCATCTCTGCCGGCGAATCGGAAAACACCGTCGCCTGCTCCATCAAACCTTGTTTTAAGCGGACACAACGTCCTTCTTTTAAATCAATGGCAGGTATCAACAGCATTTTTTTCTCCTCTATTCAGTTTCAGTATATTTTACACAAATTAGCGATTTTTAGCAGATTTATGTTAAAAACCTCAAATCTGCCAATTTAAAAAATTCCGCAGCAGCAATAATCCTGCCTGATGGCTTTTTTCCGTGTGAAACTGTGTGGCAAACACATTGTCCTTACCGACAATGCAGGCAAATTTATTCGGATATTCGCTGACACCTAAAACAATCTCTTCATTTTTCGGCGCAAAATAATAGCTGTGAACAAAATAAAAATACTCGTTCTGCCCAATGTCTTGAAACAAAGGATGCGGGCGGGTTTGACGTACCGTATTCCAGCCCATATGCGGCACTTTCAGACGGCCTCCTTGCGCATCGGTCTGATTGGGCAAAAACCGTTTTACTTGGCCTTCAAACCAACCCAAACCATCCGTATCGCCTTCTTCGCTGTGTTCAAACAATAATTGCGCACCTACGCAAATTCCAAAAAACGGCTTGTTTTTCAGGCCGTCTGAAACCGCCTCGCCCAAACCGCTGGCCTTCAGCGCAGACATACAGTCCGGCATGGCGCCCTGCCCCGGAAAGATAACCTTATCCGCCGCCATCACTTCTTCGGGTTGCGAAGTCAGATAAACCTCGGCATTTTGCTTGGATAAGACCTGCGCCGCCTGAACGGATTTCAACACTGAATGCAGGTTTCCCATTCCATAATCGACAATCGCTACTTTCATTGCTTCTCCTCAGGCCGTCTGAACCATTTAATGATTAATATAATAATAAGAATGATTGTAGCAAAAGATGGTTTAAAACAAAATATTGCCACTATACAAAACGAATAATAAAAGGCCGTCTGAAATCCCAATCGATTTCAGACGGCCTTTATCCATTCAAACGCTGCCTTATTCTTCTGATGCGGCTTCTGCTTCTTCTTGAACAGATTCTTCGCTCAGCGTGCCTTTGGTAGAAGGCGTTTGACCAATCATGCGCGGATCGTATTCCACTGCCATGCGCAGGGCGCGGCCGAAGGCTTTGAAAACGGTCTCGGCTTGATGGTGCGCATTACGGCCGCTCAAGTTATCGATGTGCAAGGTCATCATGCTGTGGTTCACAAGGCCGTGGAAAAATTCTTCAAACAAATCGACGTCAAAACGGCCGATCAGGGCGCGGGTAAAGTCGATGTTGTATACCAAACCGGGGCGGCCGGAAAGGTCGATGACCACACGGCTCAATGCTTCATCCAGCGGAACATAGGCATGGCCGTAACGGGTAATGCCGGCTTTATTGCCAAGCGCTTGTTTCAGGGCTTGACCCAATACGATACCGATATCTTCAACGGTGTGATGGTCGTCAATGTGCAAATCGCCTTTGCAGGTAATATCCAGGTCAATCAAACCGTGACGCGCTACTTGGGCAAGCATATGCTCAAGGAAAGGAACACCGATGTCAAAGCGGTATTTGCCAGTACCGTCAAGATTGAGGCTGACGGTGATTTGGGTTTCGCTGGTATTGCGGGTAACGGTAACAAAACGGCCCTCGGTTGAAACACCAGCATCTGCCGCTTCGGCGGTTTGTTTTTCCAAACGCGCCGCTTCAACCGCTGTTGCTTTTTCTTGGTCTTTGCTGTGATCACGGTTCAGCCAGCCTTTGCGTTTGTGCATGCCGGATTCCAACTTCGCAGCCAGGCTCGGACGGATGCCGCGCGCAGACTCGTCGCCTGCTTGTTGTTCCAAACGGCGTTTGAGCTGAGACAAAGAGGCGGAATTTTCATAACCGCACGCGCGTGCGAGTTTGGTCAATGAGCCGGCTTCTTCAACCAGTAACAGAAAATTGGTCAAATGCAGTTGAGCTTTGTTCATGATAATAGTTCCTTGAAATCAAAGATTAGAGTAAAGGTTTTTAATAACGGCCAAGACGGCATCATTTTGCGCTGCCGAGCCTATGGTTATGCGGACACACTGATCCAAAAGCGGATGGCTTCCATGCAGTTTTTTAATCAGTATGCGGTTTTGCTTCAATGTTTCAAACAGTTCGTCCGCATCAGGAACGCGAACGGTAATAAAGTTGGCTTCGCTTGGGAAAACTTCCAAACGGTTTAATTTCAACAATTCATTCATTACGCGCGAACGCTCGTTTTTTAATGTATCTATGTTTTGCTGAATGATTGGATGATGTTTCAATGAGAATTTCGCCGCCGCCAAGCTTAATTGATTCATATTGTAAGGAGGTAGGATTTTAGCCAGCTCTCCAATAATGCCCGGGCTTGCCGCCGCATACCCCATCCGCAATCCGGCAAAGCCGATTTTGCTGATGGTACGCATTACGACCAGATTTTCAATTTCTCCCGCCCACGGAAGGAAACTGTCATGATGAAACGCGCCATATGCCTCATCAACAACCACAATGCCGGTTGCCGCGCGAACAACCGCCTCTACTTCTTCTCGTTTAAAGCACACGCCGGTAGGGTTATTGGGATAGGCAATAAAAATTAATGACGGCTGATGTTGCTCAATCGCGGACAAAACGGCATGAAGATTTAAAGTGAAGTCCGGATTTAAGGGAACGCCGACATATTCCATGCCATAAAGCGCGGCATTATGACGATACATAACAAAACTCGGCTCAATACCCAATACACAAGCATTGGGTTTGGCAACCAGCATGGTCAAAAACTGGATAAGCTCGTCGGAACCGTTGCCCAATGCGATTTCCGCCTTGCCGGGAATACCGAAGACTTCCCTTAATTCTTCATAAATCCCGCTCTTGGCCGTATGAGGATACAAATGAATCGGGGCTTCTTTTACTATATCCGCCCATTCTGACAACAAAGATTCATATCCGGCGAAAGGATGATGCGGACACTCCATGGCGTCCAACTTAATAAAACCTTCCGGCAAATCGGCAACCTGATAAGCTGTCATTACTTTAATATCATCACGGATAACATCAGCAACGCGATTCATGGTTATCTTATCCTCCTAAGATAAAGCATTTATAATAATAGCACAATTATTATTAGAAAAATATATTAATAAGACTATAAAACAGGATAAAGTTTCATTAATTTAAAGAAAAACAATAAATTCTTTCTTGAATATCCTTAAGCAATATTCTTGGCTTCCCCCGCATTTTTAGCGGTATAATTTCAAGTTTTCCAGTACGGCTTACGCCCTTTATATCGTGAACAATACACGCTCCCCGTTACCTTATCTCGCAACTTCCATAAGTCTTATCCTTTTGATTTTGCTTTCCTTATCATGGGAATTATGGATCGCGCCATTGCGCGAAGGCGGCTCATGGCTGGCATTGAAAGCCCTGCCTTTGTGCCTGCCGTTGACTGGCATTTTGAAAAAACGCATCTACACTTACCAATACAGCTCCATGCTGATTCTGATTTACTTTGCCGAAGCCTGTATGCGCCTGGCAGACACGGCTCTCGCCAGCCGGATTTGCGCCGCCGTTTCCGTATTATTGTGCATTGCCTTTTTCCTCGGCTGCCTTGCATTTATCAAACAACAAAAACACACATTAAAATGACCTACCACACACTTTCAGACGGCCTGGCCGAATCTTCAGTAAAAACCTTTTGGCCTTTATGGCTCAGCTTTATTTGGATTTGCGCCATCCCTTTTCTTTCACTCTACCGAGTCGGCCCATTGCCCAGCTTTTATCTGGAAGCCATTTCACTGAGCGGTTCATTGGTACTGACATTGATTAGCGCACACAAAGGCCTGCTGAATACCCGCCTTCCCGCACTCAGTATCGGTTTGTTTGCCATGGCTGCATTTTGGTCGCTCCAAGCGCGCTTCATGCATTCCACCTACCCCGGTATGAGCGACATCACTGCCTGGACCTTTGTCATTTTGGCACTGGGCGCATGGTCGGTTCGCGGCTGGGTAACGGCCTACGGACAAGAACGCGTCGCCAGCATCTTTGCTTGGTCTTTATTGATAGGGGCAACCATACAGGCTGCCATCGTCTGGCTGCAATTTAAAGGCTGGTCCAACGTAGAATGGTTGAATGGCATCATTGCCCGAAGCAACGGCACCGTAAACGGCCAACTCGGCCAACGAAACCATTTGGGACATTATTTAATGTGGGGCATTTTGGCGGCGTCCTATTTATGGACGGCACGCAAAATGTCCAATGCAGCAGGTTTTCTGTTCGTATTGGCTTTGACTGCAACCCTCGGCCTGGTCAACTCACGCACCATCTTAGGCTACATCGCCGCCCTATTCCTGATTACGCCGTTATGGTTTTGGCGTACCCGTTTCCAATACAAACGCGCACTGTGCATTTTCCTTCTGACCGCCATCCTGGCCGCCGCTTTCCAATTCGGTATGGGCAGCCTGTTGGACTTGTTTGGCAACGTCAAATACGAAACCGCTGTCGAACGCGCAGGCACCAGCGGTTTTGAAGGTTCCATGCGCCAAATCGAATGGAGCAAGGCATGGATTGCCTTTCAATCCGCACCTTGGTTCGGCCACGGCTGGAACAGCTTTGCCCAGCAAACCTTCCTGATCAATGCCCAACAACAATACTTCCCCAACAACATCCTCGGCGTACTGTTCACCCATTCGCACAACATCGTTATGCAGTTATTGTCCGAAATGGGCATTGCCGGCACCTTGCTCGCAGCCTTAACCCTGCTTGCAGCCGTGTGGCGACTGTTGGGCCGCAACCAAACACCGGCCTCGCTGTTTTTACTGACTGCCGCCGCCGTCAGCCTTTGCCACAGCATGCTTGAATATCCGCTTTGGTATATTTACTTCCTCACCGTATTCAGCCTGATTTTGTCGTTGACACCCTCTTATCCGAAAGATGTTTCAGACGGCCCTTTATCTACCCGAATCAGACAATGGGCAGGCGGTATAGCCGCTTTATCGATTTTAATCGGCATGGCAAACCTCAGCTGGGAATATCAAAATCTGACCCAATATAGCCGTGTAGGGAAAACCGATGATCAGCAAACGGTTCAAAACAAAATCGACGGCTTGCAACGACTTTCCAAAGAAAGCCCCATGCTTGCCTATTACGCCGATTTGAGCTTGAGCAAACGTGCAGATCCGACCGATGCCTACATCCGTCCGTGGGCGGAAGAAGCCGCACTCAAAGCCCTGACCTACCGCCCCTACTCCAGCGCCTACCAAGTCGGCCTTTACCTCTACCGGCAAGGCAAAAAAGAAGAAGGTGCGCAATGGATGCAGGCAATGCAATATTATTACCCTTATATGATGTATTTCTACGCCGACAAAATACGCAGCCACCCGGCATTCGCCCCCTTGCTGCCCAAACTTTTGTCCGATTGCAAAGATTTCATCAATGCACCGAAACACCAAACCGCCCAATCATGCGACAAACCCTGAACAAAACACACCCAATTGTCAGTTTGTCCTTACAGGCCGTCTGAAAATGTAAAGAGCAGCGAGTTTCTATGCAAAAAAGCGCAAAAGCACAGAAAATTACGCTATCAACAAAAGCAGATTGCATGTTAAGATTGAACACAACTCTATTTTAAGCGCCGTACTGCCATTTAGTACCGCGGCGCATACAATCACGAAAAGGAAATTCCATGAGTCGCGTATTACTCGTAGATGACGATGCTCTCTTGACCGAATTGCTGACCGAATACCTGACCGCCGAAGGCCTCAACGTTCATAGCGTTCCCGACGGTGAAGCCGGCGTTCAAGAAATTCTGACCGGACAATACGATGTCGTCGTATTAGACTCCATGATGCCTAAAATGAACGGTTTGGACGTACTGAAAAACGTACGCACCCAAAGCACCGTGCCCATCATCATGCTGACCGCGAAAGGCGACGACATCGACCGCATCATCGGTCTGGAAATGGGCGCGGACGATTATGTTCCGAAACCATGCACACCGCGCGAACTCTTGGCCCGCATCAACGCCATCCTGCGCCGTGCGCAACACAGCAACGAACAAAACAACGCGCCTAACAGCATTTCTGTCAGCGACGTCGTTTTGTACCCGGCCAAACGCCAAGCCAGCATCAAAGACACTCCGCTCGAGTTGACCAGCACCGAATTCAACCTGCTCGAAGTTTTGATGCGCCACGCCGGACAAGTCGTCAGCAAAGAGACCCTGTCCATCGAGGCACTCGACCGCAAACTGGCTAAATTTGACCGCAGCATCGACGTACACATCTCCAGCATCCGCCACAAATTGGGCGATGCCTCCCTGATTCAAACTGTACGCGGCTTAGGCTACCTGTTTGTTAAAAACTAAAGATTAAACAGATCAATGAAACTGTTTCAACGCATCTTCGCCACATTTTGCGCAGTCATCGTCTGCGCAATCTTTGTGGCGAGTTTTTCATTTTGGCTGGTACAAAACACCCTCGCCGAAAACCAATTCAACCAACGCCGCACCATCGAAACCACATTGATGAGCAGCATCATCTCCGCGTTCAACTCGCGCGGAGACAGCGGTGCGCGCGAAATTCTTTCGGAATGGAAAAACAATCCGGTTTCCAATGCCGTTTATGTGATTACCGGCGACGATAAAAAAGATATTTTAGGCCGCAATATCGACAGCCTTTCCATCGAACGCGCCCGCATCTTTGCCATCAACAATCCCGAATCCGATTTAGCCCACATCGAATACGACCGCTTCGGCGAAGAATACCTCTTCTTCATTAAAGGCTGGGACAACCATCAAGCCCAGCGCCTGCCCAGCCCGCTTTTCATTCCCGGCCTGCCGCTCTCGCCGATTTGGCACGAATTTATCATTCTCTCTTTCATCATTATCGTCGGCCTCTTGATGGCATATATCCTTGCCAACAATATCACCAAGCCCATTAAAATTCTTGGCGGCGGTATGGACAGGGTAGCCAACGGCGAACTCGAAACCCGCATTTCCCAGCAGGTTGACGACCGTGACGACGAATTGTCCCACCTTGCCGTACAGTTCGACAAAATGGCCGAAAAATTGGAAAAACTTGTGGCCAAAGAGCGTCATTTGCTCCACCACGTTTCTCATGAAATGCGTTCGCCGCTGGCGCGCATGCAGGCAATTGTCGGCCTGATTCAATCTCAGCCGCAAAAACAAGAGCAATACCTCAAGCGACTCGAAGGCGAACTGGTGCGTATGGATACTTTGGTAGGTGAATTATTGACCCTCTCCCGCCTGGAGACCTCCAATATTCCTTTGGAAAAAGAAAACCTCAAACTCGTTCCGTTCCTGACCAACTTGATTGAGGACAACCAAAGCATTGCCCACCAAAACAATCAAAGCGTTACCCTGAGCATTGACCCTAAAATCCCTGAAAATGCCGTGATCAGTGCCAACGAAGGCTATCTGTACCGCGCCTTTGACAACGTTATCCGCAACGCCATCAACTACAGTCCGGAAGGCAGCACCATTCAAGCCCATATCGGACAAGACGGCAAACACTGGATTATCGATGTTACCGACAACGGCCCGGGTGTCGATGAAATGCAGCTTCCGCATATTTTTACCGCCTTTTATCGTGCCGATTCCAGCGCACACAAGCCCGGTACCGGCTTGGGACTTGCCTTGACGCAACACATCATGGAGCAGCACTGCGGTAAAATCATTGCTGAAAATGTCAAACCCAACGGCCTGAGGATGCGTTTTATCCTTCCCAAAAAGAAAGCCGGAGACAAAAAAGAAGTCTGAAAATAAGGCCGTCTGAAACTTTTCAGACGGCCAAAAACACAAATAAGGAACCATCATGAGTGCAACCGTCCAAACCGGCTACTTCTTCATGCCTGAACACATCATCCTAGTCGGCGCCAGCGAACGTCCGCACAGCCTTGGTGAACGCATTTTCAGCCATCTGCTCGGTTCCTCATACCAAGGCAAAATCACCCCCGTCAATCTTCGACACAGCAGTGTCGCAGGCATTCCCTCCTACTCCAGCCTGAGCAAAATCCCGGGCCAAGCCGATTTGGTTGTCGCCGTTATCCCGCCCGACCATTACGACTCGCTGTTCAAAGCCTGCCGCAAAAAAGGCCTGCGCCACATTATCCTGATCCAAGATTGGGAAAACCTGCCGCCCGAATCCTGCAAAAATGCCCGTTCCATCATTCAAAAATATCACGGCGACGAATTAAACATCAGCGTGTGTAACAGCGCAGGCGTCCAACTTCCCTCACTCAATCTCAATATCGGCACCCAAGCCGACTATCCGGCCGGCCATATCGCATTACTCACCGGCCACAGCACTGTCAGCCGCAACATCAACCATCTGCTAAACACAATGCATCAAGGCGTATCGCGCCACATCAGCCTCAACTACAACCTAAGTCCCACCACCTCCGCCGACTGGCTCAACCGCTTCGGCCACAACCGCCATACCAAAGTTGCCGTCATCCACTACAATCCGGCCGAAAACCAACGCGAGCTGTTCAGCGCCATCCGACACTTTGCACGCCACACCCCGCTTATCCTGTTGTCCACACACCATACCAACGACACAGACAAAGCCATCCTACGCAGCCTCAGCCACCATTGCAATTTCCAACCGGTATCCAATACCGCCGAGCTGGAAGCAGCCCTAAAAGCCCACCTTTCCGGCATTCCCGTCATTACCAATCCCACCATTCTGTCCGACACGCCGATAGAATGGCTGCGCAACACCGCCGATGCCTGCGAATTGACCCTCGACCTCCCAACCGATGTACCATCCGTCCGACAAGGCTGCATCGGCAGCAACCCCACGCCTGCACGCATCCACCGCCTGGCACTCGAACAATTGCAAAATCCGCACACCCAAGCCCTGCTCGGCATTATTTCGCCGGACACGCCGGACGCGTACGGCATTCATCAAACACTGAATAACTTAGCACAAAAAACCAGCAAGCCCATTCTCATCAGCCATCGTTTTTCAGACGGCCTGACCCGGTTCAACACCCCGGAAGAAGCCTTGCTGACACTTTATTTCCGCAATCAAACCGCCTGTTTGCAACAAGCGCAAAACACCCCTGCCCCAGCCAAAACAGGCCGTCTGAAAACGCCTAAAAACAAAAATATCGATAAAGCCATTGCATCCGGTCAAACCGAGCTGATGGCAGAGGCTCTGTACCTGCCTCCGTGCCAAACCCAGAAGCACAATTCCGTTCAATTCCGGTTCAGCCGTCATGCCATTTACGGCAATATCCTGACCGCCCATTACAACGGCCAAACCCAAGCCGCATTACCGCCCTTTACCACGCTCGATATCCAGCGTTTAAGCCAATTTGCAGAACTTGACAACACTTCCGTTCTCAATCAATTCCTGCATTCCCTAAACACGCTTATCCACAACAATCAGCATATCGGCGACATCATCCTCAACTACAACGGCAGCCAATACAGCAGCACCATCATTCCCGAAATTGTGGAAAAACCAGCCGCGCCGACAACCAAAATCCCCAAAAAAGCCGTCCAAACCTTAGAACAGGCCGCAGCCAAAATGCAAAGTGCCGCCGCCTACCTCCAACAAAAAAATCCGGCCGCAGCCGAGTTTCTACGCAACACCGGCGAAGCCGCGTCCGAACTGCTTCACCCTAAAACCGAAACGCCCGAGATACAAAACGTACTCGCCCCCTACCCGAACCAAACCGACACATTCGTCCTGCCCGACGGCAACACCCTGCACATTCGCGCTCTAGAGCCCGAAGATGCCGAAGCCAAACAAAAATTTGTCCGCCAATTACCTGCGGCCGACCGCTATACGCGCTTCATGACCCACACCAACGAATTACCACAGCCCACACTCGCACGGCTGACCCGCCCCGATTTCCATAACGAATGCGCATGGGCCGCCTTCGCTTCAGACGGCCGTATCGTCGCAGTCAGCCGTTACAGCCGCATCAATCGCAACGAATGCGAATTCGGCATTACATTGGCTGCCGAAGCCCGCAAAACCGGCTTGGCCGGTAAAATGATGAGCCTCATTATCCAAACTGCCACACAACAAGGTTATCAAACCATAAATGCGGAAATCCTCAAAGAAAACACACCGATGCTCAAACTCGCTGAAAAATCAGGATTTACCGTTACCCCGTCGGAAACCGACCGCGGACTGTATCAAGCAAGCCTCGATTTGAACGCATGGCAAAACAGCAACAAAAACAAATAAAAACTTGCATAACCCGTGTGAAATATCCTAAAATTAGCGGTTTCTATATATCCGCATTTTTCAAAAGGACTCAAAATGGTAGTTATCCGTTTGGCTCGCGGCGGCTCAAAACACCGCCCTTTCTTCAACGTAGTCGTAACTGACTCTCGCAACCGTCGTGACGGCCGCTTCATCGAGCGCGTAGGTTTCTACAACCCCGTTGCCAACGAAAAACAAGAACGCGTACGTTTCGACGCAGACCGCATCAACCACTGGGTCGCTCAAGGCGCGAAAGTTAGCGATGCAGTTGCCAAACTGATTAAAGAGCAAAAAATCGCTGCTTAATCAGCTGAAACGACCATGACAGACACTCAAAAACGGGTAGCCATGGGCTACATCAAAGGCGTATTCGGCATTAAAGGCTGGCTTAAAATTGCCGCCAATACCGAATACACCGACAGCCTGCTGGACTACCCAGAGTGGCAGTTATGCAAGGATGGCAAAACCCTGAATGTCACGCTTGAAACAGGTAAAATTGTCAATGGCGAACTTCAGGTAAAATTTGAAGGTATAGACGATCGCGATCAAGCATTTGCCTTGCGCGGCTATACCATCGAAATTCCCAGAGAGTCATTCGCCCCTACTGAGGAAGATGAATACTACTGGGCAGATTTAGTCGGCATGACCGTCATCAACAAAGAAAACATCGTCCTCGGTAAAGTCAGCAACCTGATGGAAACCGGTGCGAATGACGTTTTGATGATTAAAGGCGAACACGGACAAATCCTGATTCCCTTCGTCTCCAACTATATCGAATCTGTCGATACCGACAGCAAAACCATTATCGCCGACTGGGGCTTGGACTACTGATGCTGATTCAAGCCATCACCATTTTTCCAGAGATGTTCGACAGTATTGTCGAATATGGCGTTACAGGCAGGGCAAGAAAACAAAACCTTTGGCAGTTTCAAGCCATTAATCCCCGAAAATTTGCCGACAACAAACTTGGCTATATTGATGATCGCCCCTTCGGAGGCGGCCCGGGAATGATTATGATGGCACCGCCGCTTCAAGCGGCAATCGAAGAAGCCAAAACAAACTCGCAAGAACCTGCCAAAGTAATTTATCTCAGTCCGCAAGGTCAGCCGCTGACACACAAAAAGGCCGCAGAACTTGCCGAACTGCCCCATCTTATCCTTCTATGCGGACGCTATGAAGGCATAGATGAAAGACTGTTACAACGCAGTGTGGACGAAGAAATCAGCATTGGCGACTTTGTTGTCTCGGGTGGTGAATTACCCGCCATGATGTTGATGGATGCCGTCTTAAGATTGGTACCAGGCGTATTGGGCGATATACAGTCAGCCGAACAAGACTCGTTTTCAGACGGCCTTTTAGACTGTCCTCATTACACCAAACCCGTAGAATTCCAAGGCATGATGGTTCCTGAGGTCTTACGCTCAGGAAATCATGGCTTGATTGCCGAGTGGCGATTAAAACAATCGCTGCGACGCACTTTAGAGCGCCGACCCGATTTATTGGAAAAGCGCAGTTTAATCCCAAAGGAATCCCGCCTCTTAAAAGAAATCTTGCAAGAGCAACAGGAAATCCAATCATAACTTAGGAAAAACAAATGAACTTGATTCAACAATTAGAGCAAGAAGAAATCGCTCGCTTGAACAAAGAAATCCCTGAATTCGCTCCAGGCGACACCGTTGTCGTATCTGTACGCGTGGTTGAGGGTTCCCGCAGCCGTCTGCAAGCATACGAAGGTGTGGTTATCGCCCGCCGCAACCGTGGTCTGAACAGCAACTTCATCGTTCGCAAAATCTCTAGCGGCGAAGGTGTAGAACGTACTTTCCAACTGTACTCTCCTACCGTAGAAAAAATCGAAGTTAAACGCCGTGGTGACGTACGTCGCGCCAAACTGTACTACTTGCGTGGCCTGACCGGTAAAGCAGCCCGTATTAAAGAAAAATTGCCTGCTCGCAAAGGCTAATCGCTTTCTTCAAAAACCCACTTCAATGAAGTGGGTTTTTTGTTTTTATATAAAATTCCTCGTCTTTATTACGCAATAACGAAAGCCAATCACAATCCCCTTTTTCACGCATAAACTTCAAAAGAATCATAACTCCCTCTACCTCTTCTAACCTTTATAAAAAAGGCCGTCTGAAACAAAAGATTCAGACGGCCTTGAATTACATCGGGCGGTTATTTAAACCATCTTGCCAATGCTGGGATACGTGATAACAACAATGTATCCAAAATCCAAATAACAGCAATTGCGGCAATGGCCGTTGGGAAAATCACAGCCAAAATCAGAAGTGGCACAGCCATTGCCCACCATACCGGCAATTTGATTTTCTGTGCAGGAGGAACTAAACCTCGCGCTTCCGAAGGACGGCGTTTCCACCACATTACACAGCCGCTGACACAGATAAAAATAATCGCCAGGCAGAACACAACATTCGCCAGCACGCTCCACCAACCCAGCGTACCCATATGCAAGGCAATGCTTGCCGCCATAAACTTGCCAAACCAGTTATAATCGCCAAAATGAATATCCGCCAGGATTTTGCCACTATATTGATCAATATGTACCGTACGATCCGCAGTCGGACTAATCATATCGTAGCTCATTGAGTCTTGCGACAGCGTCCATACGCCGGTTTCGCCTTTAGGTAGGTTCAACTGATAGCGGCCTTTGAAGCCAATTTCGCGCGCAAAGCGGTCAACCGTTTCCAACGTCATCGGTTCACTTGGATTAATGCCGTTTTCGCCCAGTGTCGTACCGGAAACCGGCATAGGCGTCAGCTCTAAAATCCACGGCACTTCTTTGGATTTACCATCGTTCAGCACATCACCATGGGTTGGTACGGAAGATACCGGATTAGGCTCCACGCCCCATTTACCGGCTGGGAATTGACTCCATGCCTGAACCACTTTACCACCCCAAATACCGGCCCAAGCAATACCAGACAAACAGAACAGCAATAAAATCAAAGAAACCCAAGAGCCAAATGCACCGTGCAGGTTGCGCCACCAAGAACGGCCTTTGCCTGCTTTAGGTAAAAGGACGGCCTTCAGACTACGCTGTTTTACCCACCACAAATAGATACCGGTCACAATCATGATGATGGTTAGCGACGCAGCAGTTTCCAACAGGTAGTCACCAGTCGCACCCATCATCATGTCACCGTGGATTTCGTCCATCGTGTGATACCAGCCTTGACCGCGCGGCATCGTATTCACGACGTTTGCCGTATAAGGATCAACGGCAACCATAGTGGCTTTATCGTCGTTGTTCACACGAAATACGGCCACCATATCATCTGCGCGCGGCGCAATATATTGCACCACAGAAGCAGTTTCCGGATTCACAAACTGTCTGGCGGCCTCAGCCTGAGCCGACAAAGGCTGCACCACTGCTTGCGGTGTAACATGTATCCGCTCGCCCTCTTTACCGGTGATATTGGCAAATAACAGCATTCCCAACCCTGTAACAGCCAGCAGGGTTAAAAACGGCGCGACCAAAAGTCCGGCATAAAAATGCCATCGCCAAACAGTTAAATAACGGCGGTTAGCCTGTTGTTCATTTTGGGAAGTTGGTTTTGTTTCCATATATTCTCTTTATATAATTAAAGCAGACTAATCCTTAAGGATTATTAGCAAGCATTTTAATCAAAACCATTCATTTACGAAACCGTTTTTCAAGCGTAGCTTTGAAATACTTCAATATTTAGTTTGCAGGCCGTCTGAAAAAACAAAATAGACAGAAAACAACACTTTACTGAAAATCCGTTTTAATTATTGCGGTTTCGGCAGAATTTGGTAGAATACAGGCATTACTTATTTATTCATCAAGCCGCCAAGCTTTGGCGGCTTGTATTTTTATTTCCAATCCGGCTACCGCGCGTGGCCGGATAAAATTTTAAAAGCATCATCATGCTTTCATGGAGAACTCAATGCAAAAAATCCCTTTGACCGTCCGCGGTGCAGAATTATTGAAACAAGAACTTCAACACCTCAAAAGCGTGGCTCGTCCAGAAATTATTGAAGCCATTGCAGAAGCACGTTCACACGGCGATTTATCTGAAAATGCCGAATACGAAGCCGCCAAAGAGCGCCAAGGCTTTATCGAAGGCCGTATTGCCGAGCTGGAACACAAACTCTCTATGGCCCACATCATCAATCCTGCCGAAATCCATGCCGAAGGCAAAATCGTATTTGGCACAACAGTAACACTGGAAGATTTGGAAACCGAAGAACAAGTAACCTACCAAATCGTCGGCGAAGATGAAGCAGACATTAAAGAACGCA
This sequence comes from Neisseria sp. HMSC078C12, assembly GCF_001838065.1. NCBI lineage: Bacteria > Pseudomonadati > Pseudomonadota > Betaproteobacteria > Neisseriales > Neisseriaceae > Neisseria > Neisseria sp. HMSC078C12. The sequence continues at coordinate 70,045 of NZ_KV835608.1, forward strand.
AAATCTACGTTGGCTCCCCCATTGCCCGTGCCTTGATCGGAAAAGAAGAAGGCGACGTTGCAGAAGTTCAGGCCCCCGGCGGCGTGCGTGAATATGATATTATTTCCGTACAATACATCTAAATAAACTCAAGGCCGTCTGAAAACGTTTTCAGACGGCCTTTTGTTACACCATCACAACTAAAACAGAATTTCCCAAAGAGAAACCAGATGAGTCTACCCTACAAAATCACTCAAACCGCTGCTGCCATTTGGCTAGGCATGCAACTGACAGTCGGCTACATTGTCGCCCCCATCCTATTCCATCTCCTGCCTAAGATGCTGGCAGGAGAAATCGCCGGCATTTTGTTTGCCATTACCGCAATATGCGGCTTAGTTATTTTTGGCGCAGCCTATGCCTTTTTCAGACGGCAACTTGCCTCCCTCTCTTGGTGGGTTTTGGTACTTTGGCTACTCTTAGCCTGTAATCATCTTTTGGTTACGCCGGTTATTGAAGCGCACAAGTACGGACTGGACAACTGGCTCTTGTCCTTAGTAGGCGGAACATTCGGCATTTGGCATGGCTTATCCAGTATTATCTTTTTAATCTGTACGATACTGGCAGCTATGTGCGTATGGAAATGGCCCAGGCCAAACTAAACTGTTTTAATAAAAGGCCGTCTGAAAATAAATCTTTCAGACGGCCCTTCTTATTTTGAAATCACGAATTATCTTGATTACTCAAATACAAACCATAAAAAAATGCCCCGCATATCGCAGGGCATTTTTCACAAACCGATTAAGGTTTAGCGTAACCGTGAACGCCATTGTAAGGAGCTGGGATCCAACCTTCATCAGTAGCAGGCAATTCGCCTTGACCTTCGATAGTTTGGCCTGGAGCAACTTGACGAGTGACAACGCTGCGGATTTTAACATCAACGCGACGGTCAGGTTCGATACAAGCGATAAGAGCAGCACGTTTCTTAGCTTTAGAAACTTTTTTGCCCAGTTTAGCAACTTCAGCTTCACAAGTAGCAGTCATTTGAGCTTGAGATTCGCCCAAACCTACTGCAGAGATTTTGCTAGAAGCAACGCCATGGCCTACCAAGTAGTTAGCAACTACGTTGGCACGACGCTCAGACAGAGCTTGGTTGTATTGTTCAGAACCCATGAAGTCAGTGTGACCTTCAACACGTACGGTTTGTACGCTTTCGTTGCTCAGGCGTTGGGCCAAAGCGTCCAGGTTTTCTTGAGCTTCAGGACGGAGGTTGTCTTTGTCGAAGCCGAACAGAGTTTTAGAAGACAGGGAAACAGTTTCATCAACATACTCAGGAGCTTGTTGTACAGGAGCAACTGCTTCGCGGTCACCACATTCAACACGGCCTTCGGTAGCTTTGTCGAAGTAGCTGTTTTTCCAGCATTCGCCGTAGTTGTTACGGACGATTTCTTGAGATTGGCTGCTTACGGTGTAACCGTGTTTGGTATGCGCTTCGCTGGCCATTGCGGTGCCAGAGGCAACCAAGGCAACGAACAATGCGCTTAATTTCAGCTGTTTGGTCATTTTATTCCCTCATCAAATTGTTATGCGGCGGACTAGGAAAGCAACCGCTGCAAAGTACCAATATACAGGCCGCAGTATCAAAACAGCGGCAAATCGGATATATCAGGTTGCACTATAAAGAAGCGCAAGGCAAACTGTCAATACTCGATGCCTTCAAACAATTATGAAGTGCCTGCTTCCTAGTAGTTAATCATGCCGAAAAATCAATCTTGTGTCATTAATTTAGGGCAAAATCAGCCAATTCATCCGCTCAAAGTTGTACAAAAACAACAAAACTTCATCCTCCCTTCATTCATAGATTTCCTGTTTTCATATCATTAAAAGATATTTTCATTAAAAACAACCGTTTTCAAAACTCAGGGCAAAACCGGGCAAAATATGTTAAATTACAGACCGTTTGTCGCACAAAATCCACAATAACAACGTATCCGATACTGCTACCATGAAACTGCAACAATTACGTTACGCCCTTGAAGTTTACCGGCACAATCTGAATGTCTCCGAGGCTGCCGATGCGCTTTTTACATCCCAGCCCGGCATTTCCAAACAAATCCGCCTGCTTGAAGAAGAATTGGGTATCCAAATTTTTATCCGCAGCGGCAAGCGTGTGGTTTCCGTTTCGCAACCGGGCAAAGCCGTGTTAGAGATTTCGGAACGGATTTTGCGCGATGTACAGAACATTAAAAATATCGGCAGCGAATTTACCGATCATGACAGTGGCTCCCTGACCATTGCCACGACGCACACCCAGGCGCGTTATGCATTGCCTAAAATCGTTGCAGAATTTGTGAAAAACTACCCTAAGGTCAATTTGACCATCAAACAAGGCAGCCCTTCTGCCATTGCGCAAATGGTCAGCAGCGGCGAAGCGGATTTAGCAATTATTACTGAACGTATTGACGATCATCCTGAGTTGGGCAAACTACCCTGCTATGAATGGAACCATGCCGTCATTATTCCGCACGACCACCCTCTTTTAGACTGCCGCAATCCTTTAAGCCTTGAAGATTTGGCTTCTTTTCCGCTGGTTACTTACGAATTTGCGTTCAACTCCGGCAGCAGCATTGCGCGTACCTTTAATAAAGCGCATATCGAGCAACCTGATGTTGCTTTATCGGCTGCCGATACGGATGTATTGAAAACGTATGTACGCTTAGGCTTAGGCGTGGGTTTGATGGCCAAAATGGCGTACGATCCCGTTGTCGATCAAGATTTGCAGCTGATAGACGCGGCGCACTTATTTGAGCCGTCGCCCACTTGGATAGCCTTACGCACCGACACCTACCTGCGTGGCTATGCCTATGATTTTATACAGATGTTCGCGCCGAAACTAACCCGCGAAGCAGTTGACCGCATTCTGTACACGCCAGTCGTTGAAGATTTTTCAATTTAACATCTAACTATCACTTGCGTAACTTAACAATTATTCTTTAACTTTTGTTAAAAAGGCCGTCTGAACAATTTCAGACGGCCTCAGATTCAGATAGCGTGCGAACAACCGGAAACCATTTTCTTCAAAGTCGTCGCATCTAGGATTTTGATGTGCTTGTGTTCAACCGAAATCAAGCCTTCGTGATGGAATTTGGATAAGGTGCGGCTGACCGTTTCCAGTTTCAGCCCTAAATAGCTGCCGATTTCCTCACGCGACATTCGCAGGATAAAATCGTTGGCGGCGAATCCTCGTGAATAGAGACGCTGAGACAGGTTGAGCAAGAATGCGGCCAAGCGCTCTTCGGCGCGCATATTGCCCAAAAGCAACATCACGCCCTGATCTCGGACAATTTCACGGCTCATCAAACGGAAAAAGTGAGAGCGGAGGCTGGGAATGTCCTGACCGAGTTCTTCAATGTGCGTAAACGGAAGCTCGCATACTTCGCTGTCTTCCAAAGCCACAGCATCACAACTATGAATATGGGAACAAATCCCATCCATCCCGATCAGCTCGCCCGACATAAAAAAGCCGGTTACCTGATCCCGTCCGTCTTGGCTGGCGACTGTTGTCTTAAAGAAGCCCGCACGGATGGCAAATAAAGAGGTAAACGGCTCGCCGGCACGAAATAAGTACTCGCCTTTTTTCAGACGGCGGCTTTGACGGATCACTGCATCCAATTGTAAAAATTCGTTAGGCATTAGTCCGACAGGCAAACACAGTTCGCGTAAAGAACATGTGGAACACAAGGTTTTCATTTGATGTGTTGCATTGTGTGTAGCCATAACGCACCTTTAATTTGCTTAGTTCTCTCAATCCCTGATTAAGCCGAATAACTATTGACCCATGTCAAAGTCGGCATATCATTATGAGGCATTCTACCAAACTATCGAAATTTTGACTAAAATTTTCCCTAATTTCCTTACTTCATACTACAAGCCCCGACCATGAAAATCATCCCCATCTCAAATAACACCAACACAAACAATGAATTACCGGAATTCGACCGCGAATTGATTGCCAGTTTGCCATCAAGCGGTCCACGTTATACATCCTATCCGACCGCCGACCGCTTCCATGAAGGCTTTAAAGAAGCCGAATATATCCAAGCTTTAAACCTGCGCAACATGGGCGCGCTCAACAAACCCCTTTCGCTCTACATCCACATTCCCTTCTGCAATACCATCTGCTACTACTGCGGCTGCAATAAAATCATTACCAAAGACAAAAGCCGTGCCGATGCCTATATCCAATATCTGGAAAAAGAAATGGAATTGCTGGCACCGCATTTGGGCGGAAGACACCAGCTTGCGCAACTCCACTTCGGCGGCGGCACGCCGACCTTCCTGAGCGACGACCAACTCGAACGCGTCTTCGACATGATCCGCAAATACTTCCAGCTGATTCCCAACGGCGAATACTCCATCGAAATCGACCCGCGCAAAGTCAGCCGCGAGACCGTCCTCAAATTGGGCAAACTCGGCTTCAACCGCATGAGCGTCGGCATTCAAGACTTCGACCCTAAAGTGCAGGCAGCCGTCAACCGTATCCAAAGTTACGAAGAAACCAAAGAAGTCATCGATGCCGCCCGCGAAGCGGGGTTCAAATCCGTCAGCGTCGATTTGATTTACGGCCTACCGCACCAAAACACCGAAAGCATCAAAACCACCATCGACACGGTCTTGTCCCTCGACCCCGACCGCCTTGCCCTCTACCACTACGCCCACCTGCCGCATATCTTCAAACCGCAACGCCGTATCGACACCAATGTCGTTCCCGGCAGCGAAGAAAAACTCGATATGCTGCAATATTGCGTCCAAACCCTGACTGAGCGCGGCTACGTCTTCATCGGGATGGACCACTTTGCCAAACCTGACGACGAGCTCTCCATCGCCCTCAAAGAAGGTTTCCTGCAACGAAATTTCCAAGGTTATTCCACCTATGCCGACTGCGACTTGGTGGCGATCGGCGTGTCCTCTATCGGCAAAATCGGCAGCACCTACTCCCAAAACGAGCGCGACATCGATGCCTATTACGCCGCACTCGACGCCGGACACCTGCCCATCATGCGCGGCTACCAGCTCAATCAAGACGACATTTTGCGCCGCAACATCATTCAGGATTTGATGTGCCGCTTCTCGCTCGATTATCGGATTTACGAAAGCGTGTTCGGCATTCCGTTTAGCCGTTATTTCGCGGTCGAACTGGAAGACATGAAACAACTGGAAACCCTCGGCCTGGTCCGCCTCAAACCGCACGGCCTGACCGTTACGCCGAAGGGACGTTTCCTGATCCGCAACATCGCCATGGTGTTCGACTATCATCTGCGCCATAAAGAAACCAAAGCCAAATATTCACAAACCGTATAAACACTTAGGCCGTCTGAAAGTATGTGTTATATTTCAGACGGCCTTTTTTCACATCAAAAGCAACACAATGGAACAACCCGATTTTTTCCCCATTCCCAGCCCCTGCATCGGCGTTTGCGAAGCCAATGCCAAAGGCTATTGCAAAGGCTGCCTGCGCAGCCGGGAAGAGCGCCTGTACTGGCACCAGATGACCGACAGCCAAAAGCATCAAGTCATGCACCTCCTAGCCCTCAGAAAAACCAAAATCCGCAACCGCAAAACAGAAAAGCCCGACACGGGCGAACAACCGCTTCAAAACCTGCTCGATTTCTAAACCGCCCTCACCGCACACACCAAAAGGAAAAACATGAAAAAGCTGCTCGCCTGCCTGCTTGTACCATTGACCGCCCTTGCCCTGGGCGCCTGCAAACCCGCCTCAACTTCACCCGACAGCAAACCTGCCGAACTTAACTGGCAGCAGCCCAAACTCACCAGCAATGTTTGGAAAATCAGCAAAGAAGGCCAACCCGATTCCTATCTGCTCGGCACCATCCACATGGGGCAAACCAATCAAACCTTGTCTTCCGATGCCCTCAAACTATTACAATCCACCGACCAACTGACCACAGAAGTTGACGCATTGCCGGACAGCAGTCCGGAAACAAAAAAAATGTATCAAAAATACTTCAAAGAAGTCATGAGTACCGAACCGCTCAGCCGCAAGCTTGGAAAAACAGATTTCCGTCTTTTACAAGAAATCTATTCACAAAATGAAGAAAGCCGACCCATCGCCAAAATTGCCGACAAACTCCACCCGTGGGCAGCATTGGTTTTTGCCGGCAGCGCATTTCCCCAAGGATATAGCGCAGAAACCGGTGCAGATATGTTGCTGACCAACGCAGCAGTCAATATCAACAAACCGCGTGGTTCATTAGAAAGCTTGGACGAAGTTTCCGCAATCTTCAAAGCACAGCCAGAAGAAACCATGCTCAACTTTCTGAAAGCCAGTATTAAAACCAATAAAGAAGAAACCGAAGATGTCAAAAAACTCCAGCAAGCCTATTCAGACGGCCGCTTTGAAGAACTGATCCCACTTTTGGAAGAAACCGAACAACGCACCCTCAAACGTGTTGATACCAAATACGCCAAAGCCATGTCCGATTGGCTGAAAAACGACCTCCTGATCCGCCGCAACCAGGCATGGCTGCCTGAAATCCGCAAGCAATCCGCCAAACAAAGTACCCTCTTTGCCGTCGGCATTGCCCATTTACCCAGCGAAAAAGGATTAATCGAACTATTGCGTCAAGAAGGCTATCGAGTGACGCCCGAACCCAAAATCCTGATTTGGCAATAAACCCCAATCCAACAACAAGGCCGTCTGAAATTCTTTCTTTCAGACGGCCTTTATTTAATCTCTATTAAATGAAGCGGTAAGCAATGTTGAGCGCAAAATCAATCGCCCAATGCCGCTACCATCACCGCTTTAATCGTGTGCATCCGGTTTTCTGCCTGATCAAACACAATGCTGGCTTCGCTTTCAAAGACTTCTTCCGTTACTTCCACACCATTCAGGCCGAATGTCTCATAAATCCATTCGCCGACTTTGGTTTCGCGATTATGGAAAGCAGGCAGGCAATGCATAAACTTGACTTGCGGATTTTCAGCCGCGGCCATTAATTCGGGCGTAACGCGGTAATCTTTCAGCAAATCGATACGTTCCTGCCACGCCTCTTTAGGCTCGCCCATGCTGACCCACACATCGGTATGGATAAAATCCACACCTTTTACGGCTTCCTGAGCATTCTCCGTCAACAGAATCCGTCCACCCGTCTCTTTGGCAACAGCCTGCACCGTCTCGATAATGTTTTCAGACGGCCACAAACTTTTCGGTGCACCGATACGCACGTCCATGCCCAGTTTCGCAGCCAAAACCAGCAACGAATTGGCCATGTTGTAACGCGCATCGCCGACGTAGGCAAACGCAACTTGGTTCAAAGGCTTGTCGCTATGCTCGCGCATCGTCAGCGCATCGGCGAGCATTTGGGTCGGGTGGAACTCGTTGGTCAGACCGTTGAACACAGGCACGCCTGCATACTTGGCCAGCTCTTCTACTACATCCTGTCCAAAGCCGCGATATTCGATGCCGTCAAACATCCGCCCTAAAACACGCGCCGTATCCTTAATGCTTTCCTTATGCCCGATTTGGCTGGCAGAAGGCTCCAGATAAGTTACCCCTGCCCCTTGATCGCGTGCAGCCACTTCAAACGCGCAACGGGTGCGGGTCGATGTTTTCTCGAAAATCAGGGCGATGTTTTTTCCCTGCATCCGCTGCACCTCGTTTCCTGCTTTTTTAGCGGCTTTCAACTCGGCGGCAAGGTCGAGATAGGCAGTAATTTCTTCGGGCGTGAAGTCCAGAAGTTTCAGGAAATGGCGGTTTTTCAGGCTCATGTCGTATTTCTCTTTTCTAGCGTGGGCGTTACCCAACATTTTTCTCCGTGCAGATTTTGTCGGACTTCCCCGACCTTCTGCTACTCAATTTTTCAGAATGCGAAGCCTGCCCGTAGCGCGGCCTCTTATCCTCTATCAAAACTCAAAATAAGGCCGTCTGAACTTCGCCTCGCTCCAAGGCAAGCAACGATTGTTTGCGGTTCAAACCGCCTGCGTAGCCGGTCAACTTGCCGTCACTGCCGATAACGCGGTGGCAGGGAATCAGGATGGACACCTTGTTCTGCCCGTTGGCAGCGGCAACGGCGCGAATAGCCTTAGGATTACCCAACTGCTGCGCCTGCTCCTTGTAGCTGCGCGTTTCGCCGTAAGGAATGGTCAGCAGCGCATTCCATACCTGCTGCTGAAAGGCTGTGCCTATCATTTCCAAAGGCGTCGCAAAAACTTTCAGACGGCCTTGGAAGTATAAATCCAATTCTTGGCGCAAAAGTTGCGTTTGCTCATTTTCTTGGAAAATAAACTGTCCGTGCAAAGCTTTTTGGACAGCCGTGATTTCCTGCTCTAGCTGTTTCTGCCCGACAAATTCCAGCAGACACAAGCCCTTGCCTCCGAACACCGCCAACATCTCGCCCAACGGCGTGGCAAGCGCGGCAACAGTCAGTTCGTTCGGACTATCCGGATAACGCGTTTCCAACAGTCGAATGGCTCGGCGGATACGGACATATTCCTCAGGGGCGCAACCGATACGATCGATAAAATCCTGCTCAAACTGCTTGGCTTCGTGTCCCGTAAGACGCTCGTCGAAGCCGGTGGAAAAATCGGTTTCCAGTCGCTCGCGGATTTCATTCCACTTTGATGGAAGCTCGTTTAAAGAAGGCAGAGTAATCATCTACATTTATTCCCGATAATCAACAAACCCCAAACGATTACCCGACGGATCAAAAAATTCCACAGCCCATCCGGTACGAATACGGAAAGGTTCACTTAGAAAACGGATATTTCTACCCTGTAACTCCGCATACTTCGCCTGCACATCATCCACTTCAATCCACACAGCAGGTGTCATATTGGGAAATTTATTCCGCTCTTTGAGAATGATGGCAGCTTCTTCTTCGCCCACCCGAAAAGCAACCATGCCACTTTCGGAAAAGTCGAATTTAACGGGCAAATCCAGTACATCTTGGTAAAAACGGCAACTGGTAACCAGATCATCTGCGGGAAAGAAAAAATTATCGTACTTCAATTTTTCTCCTTATCAACTAATTGTTATCACAGTATTACCTAAGAAAAATATACACCATTTTATCAGGCTAATATCCTACTTTTCAGACGGCCTTTTCACTTCAACAAACGTTTCAACATACCTTCATACACTGCCGACAGCTTCGGAATATCTTCCAAACGTACGTTTTCGTTGATTTGGTGGATGGTCGCGTTGGATGGGCCTAACTCGATGAGTTCTTTGGCAATGGCTTTGATGAAACGCCCGTCCGAAGTGCCGCCGGTGGTGGACAATTCGGCCTCAACGCCACAAATCTCGGCAATGGCTTCGCGTGCCACGTCGGTCAGTTTTCCTGCCTGAGTCAGGAACGGTTGGCCTGAACAAGACCACTGCAAATCGTATTGCACACCATGTTTATCCAAAATGGCATGGACGCGTTGTTTCAGCCCTTCTTCGGTGGGCTCGGTAGAAAAGCGGAAATTGAATTTGACGTTCAGCTCGCCCGGAATAACGTTGGTCGCACCTGTACCGCCGTTAATATTGGAAATTTGGAAACTGGTCGGCGGGAAGTATTCGTTGCCCTCGTCCCAGACTTCCTGTGTCAGCTCTAACAAGGCTGAGGCAAAAGTATGCACGGGATTGATGGCCAAATGCGGATAGGCAATATGGCCTTGCTTGCCTTTGACGGTCAGGTTGCCCGACAACGAGCCGCGGCGACCGTTTTTCAACATATCGCCCAATTTATCCACAGCAGTCGGTTCGCCGACGATACAGTAATCAATCAACTCGCCGCGCGCTTTCAACACATCGACGACTTTGGTCGTGCCGTCCAGCGCATCGCCCTCTTCGTCCGAAGTAATCAGGAGTGCGATGCTGCCTTGATGATCGGGATGTTCGGCAACGAAGCGTTCGCAGGCGGTAACGAAACAGGCAATGCTGGTTTTCATGTCCGCTGCACCGCGACCATACAGACGGCCTTCGCGCTCGGTCGGTTCAAACGGAGGCGAATCCCATTTTTCAACAGGGCCTGTCGGCACGACGTCGGTATGTCCGGCAAAGCAGAACACCGGAGCCTGCGTACCACGGCGCAACCAAATGTTTTTGGTGTCGCCAAAATGAAGCTCTTCTACGGCAAAACCGATTTTTTGCAGGCGTTCGGCCAGCAGTTGTTGGCAATTTTGGTCATCCGGCGTAACGGACGGACGGGAAATCAACGCTTTGGCGAGTTCTAGGGATTGGGTTTCGATCATTGTGTTTACTTTGAAAAACAGGCCGTCTGAAACGTTCTGAATATGATTTTCAGACGGCCTTGAGTTTATTTGAAGATACTGAATGGGCAGTTTGTCTTTCTGCGTCCTGAGTTATTTTCCATGGCAAGCTTCATAAAGCGGCAGTAAGTCTTCCACTGTTTCCACTATCCATTTCGCGACATCCTGCTTGCCCAAATCATCGCGTTCGATGTGTTTGCCGATACAGAAGAAATCTTTGTCGTCTCGAAGCTTTCTATCGCCGTCGCTTTGTTGGGCAACGGTACGATAATCGTCATATTCGCTTTCCGCACCGTGCCACATATCGAAGGAAGCGTATTTTTCGGTATCAAAATTATCCAGCCAGCGGTTGTAATCGGGCAACGCAATAGGGGAAATATCGGCTTTATAGCAGTGCCAATCCAAGCTGACGCTCAAACGGCGGCGGTTGAGCAAAATCGATAAAATTGCTGCGGAATTTTTATATTGTTCGTATTTGAAATAGGCAAAGAAATGGGCGCGGACCTGCCAGCCGTTACACCAGCGTTCGATATGCGGCGGCGCAAACGGTGCACCCAATTCGGTGGCAACCTGCTGGATCAGCTGCTGCCATACCTGCCAGTTTTCTTTATAGTCGGCCTTAATTTGCGGAATGCTTTCAGGCTGGTATTTTTTAAGCTGGGAAAATTGGAAAAAGGGAATATTGAACAAATCGCAACTTTTTGGGGTCAGCATAATATATCCTTGAGACGATTGTTTCAGACGGCCTTATTTGCGGCGGCGTGCGGCCATAATTTTGCCGATTTCGGTCAGTTTTTCTTTGGGGATAAAGGTTTTGCCCATATCAAACAACGGCTCTTCAATCGCCAGATGAACATCATATCCTGCGACAAAGCGTTTGAACGCTTCCGCATCGGGGACATAGGCGTTGTCTGCTTCGAGTTTGGCGAATTCGGCGGATACTGCCGCCCAGTTGTTGTGCAGGCTGACATGTTGGCGCAACAGCTCGTCAACGCTTTTTTGAGCTTGTGGCGCATATTGCAATAGAAGCGGAAAGAAATTTTCTTCTTCATCTTCATGGTGCAACGGCGCGGCAACATTAAAATATTGGGCAATCTGGCGGATGGTTTGCAAAACGATTTGATTGCAGCCGTTTTCGGCAATATAGTCCGACAACATGGCAACCTGGCTGCAGAAACGGCGCACTTTGCCATGACAGGCGTACAGCATTTCAATGGGTTCGGCAAAAGTAACGCTTTTGGTTTCAAACGGATTCATGGTTTTGAGGTTTTATTCTGAAATTAATGTTTCCAGATTATAACAAAACAGCCTGCGCAAGGCAGGCTGTCTGTTTTTAAGCTTAAAGCGGATTAGTCAACCAAAGTAACTTTACCGTTCATCAAAGCACCGTGACCTGGGAAGGTACAAGCGAATTTGTATTCGCCGCCGGCCAATTTAGCAGGATCCAGAGTCAGGGAAGATTCTTCGCCGCCGCCAACCAGTTTAGTGTGGGCAACAACGCGTGCGTCGTCAGGTTTAACGTAGTCAGTTGCAGCAGCACCGGCACCGTCTTTGAAAATACCGTCCATGTCTTCGGCTTTACCGATGACGATGTTGTGACCCATGCTTTCTTTAGGTTGGGTACCGGTGTGTTTCAAAGTGATGGTGAATTCTTTACAAGCTTTGCTTACTTGGATTTCTTTAGTGTTGAACTGCATAGCGTCGTTGGCTTCAACAGTAGTTGCGCAGTTGCCGGCAGCAGGAGCGGCGGCAGCATCGGCTGGAGCAGCTTCAGAGGCAGGAGCGGCATCGGCAGGTGCAGTAGTTTCTGCAGGAGCAGCTTCAGAAGCAGCGGAAGCAGCAGGTGCTTCAGCAGGTTTTGCAGCTTCTTGAGAGCATGCAGCCAAGCCGATAACGGCAGCGGAAATCAGAGCCAGATAAGCTTTCATTGATGTATCTCCTAATGATGAGAGTCTTGTTAAGTTCTATTAATAGAACCCGCGCGAATATATTAACAAAGGCAAATACCAGACTTAAACTTATTCACGCAGAGCGATAAGAAATTCAGGCGTTATTTTGCTACAAACTTCGCACGAAATCAAAGTTTCAGGCCAAGTTTACATCAGTTTACCTAAAAGAAAACAGTTACTGTTTAGGTCGTATTTCTTTAGTATTAGATGCTATCGGTCAAATGAAATAAGTTTTAACATTTATTAACCATAATCTCATTCGGCATGATTTTATCGGCTGTGTTTGCGTACCAATTCTGCCAATGCAGCTGCCAATTCGGGATGCCTGCCTTCCAATTTGGCCGCAGCCGCATCGAAGCTGTCCAAAGCGGCCTCGCTCAATTGCAAGCTGTTGGTTTTCGGCTGAGGCGGAGGCTTGGGGACCACCCTGACCGCCACTTCCCGTATTCCGTCATGCAATGCTTGCAACTTGGGCAACATGGCGGGCAGGATCATTTTCAAACGCGAAGCAGCCATATTGTTGGCGGCCAGCAAAACCAGCCTTCCGTCTTCAACACAGGCCGTCTGAAAATGCGGATGCAGGTTGACCGGCAAAACCGTTTTGATTTTTGCATCCAATTTCCGCCATTGTTGCGATTGTTGCAACAAGCCCGCCAATAAGCGGTCGCGCTTGCCCAATTGTGCTAAATCCATATATTTCAGACGGCCTTTCAGTAAATTAACCAAACAATTACAATTGAAATACAGCAAAACCGCCTTTATTTCAAACAGCATTACCGCGTTATACAAGCGCTTGTGTTAAAATCCCAATTTCGCCCACTATTATATCAAGGCGCAGGAATTATTCATGCTGACAAACATTGCTAAGAAAATCTTCGGCAGTCGCAACGACCGCCTGCTGAAACAATATCGTAAATCCGTTGCTAAAATCAATGCACTCGAAGAACAGATGAAAGCGTTGAGCGACGCAGATTTACAGGCCAAGACCGCCGAATTCAAACAACGCCTCGCTGACGGACAAACGCTAGATGATATTTTGGTTGAAGCCTTTGCCGTCTGCCGCGAGGCATCCCGCCGCGTATTGGGCATGCGCCACTTCGATGTACAGCTGATCGGCGGTATGGTCCTGCACCATGGCAAAATCGCCGAAATGCGTACCGGTGAAGGTAAGACATTGGTGGCCACCCTTGCCGTTTACCTGAATGCATTGTCAGGAAAAGGCGTACACGTCGTTACCGTCAACGACTACCTCGCCTCCCGTGACGCGGGCATTATGGAGCCGTTGTACAACTTCTTGGGCTTGAGCGTCGGCGTGATCGTAGCCGATTTGCAACCTTTCGAACGCCAAACCGCTTACGGTGCCGACATTACTTACGGCACCAACAACGAATTCGGCTTCGACTACCTGCGCGACAATATGGTTACCGACCAATACGACAAAGTTCAGCGCGAATTGAACTTTGCCGTTGTCGACGAAGTGGACTCCATTTTGATCGACGAAGCGCGTACGCCGCTGATTATTTCCGGCCAGGCAGATGACAACATCCAGCTCTACCGCGTGATGGATGCCGTTCCGGCCCACCTTATCCGCCAAGAAACCGAAGAAGGCGAAGGCGATTACTGGGTAGATGAAAAAGCACACCAAGTTATTCTGAGCGAAGCCGGTCACGAACACGCCGAGCAAATCCTGACCCAAATGGGCTTATTGCAGGAAAACGACTCGCTCTACTCTGCCGCCAATATTTCCCTGATGCACCACCTCATGGCGGCATTGCGTGCGCACACCCTGTTCCACAAAGACCAACACTACGTCATTCAAGACGGCGAAATCGTGATTGTGGACGAGTTCACAGGCCGTCTGATGGCCGGCCGCCGTTGGTCCGAAGGCTTGCACCAAGCCGTTGAAGCCAAAGAAGGCGTAGAAATCAAACGCGAAAACCAAACGCTTGCCTCCATTACCTTCCAAAACTACTTCCGCCTGTACAGCAAACTGTCCGGCATGACCGGTACGGCCGACACCGAAGCCTTCGAGTTCCAAAGCATTTACAACCTCGAAACCGTCATCATCCCGACCAACCGTCCGGTACAACGCAAAGACTTCAACGACCAAATCTTCCGCTCGGCCGAAGAAAAATTTGAAGCCGTTGTCAAAGACATCGCCGAATGCCACAAAAACGGCCAACCAGTTTTGGTCGGCACCACCAGCATCGAAAACTCCGAACTGGTTTCCCGTTTGTTACACGAAGCCGGTCTTCCGCATAACGTCCTCAACGCCAAGGAACACGAGCGCGAGGCATTGATTGTGGCCCAAGCCGGTAAAGTCGGCGCAATTACCGTTGCCACCAACATGGCCGGCCGCGGTACCGACATTGTCTTGGGCGGTAACCTCAAACATCAAATCGAAGCCATCCACGCCGATGAAACCCTGAGCGAACAGCAAAAACAAGCGCAAATTTCCGCCCTTGAAAGCGGTTGGCAAACCGAACACGACCAAGTTGTGGCCGCAGGCGGTTTGCACATTATCGGTACGGAACGCCACGAAAGCCGCCGTATCGACAACCAATTGCGCGGTCGTGCAGGCCGTCAGGGCGACCCCGGCTCCAGCCGTTTTTACCTGTCGTTTGAAGACCCATTATTGCGCCTCTTTGCTCTCGACCGTGCCGCCGCCATCCTCAACCGTCTGGCACCCGAGCGCGGCGTTGCCATCGAACACGGCCTGCTGACCCGTCAAATCGAAGGTGCGCAACGTAAAGTCGAAGGCCGCAACTTCGATATGCGTAAACAGGTTTTGGAATACGATGACGTTGCCAACGACCAACGTAAAGTGATTTACCATCAACGTAACGAAATCCTGACGACTAAAGACGTCAGCGATTTGACCCGCGAAATCCGCGCCGACGTTATCAGCGACTTGGTTGATTACCATATCCCGCCTGACAGCATGGAAGAGCAATGGGACATTCCGGCACTGGAGCACCAACTTGCCGCCGATTTCCGCCTGCATGTCGATATTAAAGGCTGGTTGAAAGAAGACAGCACTTTAGACAACCAAGACATTAAAGAACGCCTCATCAAGCGCATCGAAGACGAGTATGCCGAAAAAGTCGAATTGGTCGGCAAACAGGCTATGTCTGACTTCGAACGCAATGTTATGCTGCAAGTTATCGACAACCAATGGCGCGAACACCTCGCCGCTATGGACTACTTGCGCCAAGGTATCCATCTGCGCAGCTATGCTCAGAAAAATCCGAAACAGGAATACAAACGCGAAGCTTTCGCCATGTTTGAAAACCTGTGGCGCGGCATCAAACAAAACATTGCCGCTTTGCTGACTGCCGTTCAAATCGAGCGCAACAGCGAATACGACCACACCGCCGCACAAAGCGTCAGCGATGTTCAAACCGTCCACTCCGACGCGCCCGATATGGAAGAATTGCTCGGCCAATCGCAAACCGATTTGGTTACCGAAGCGTTCGACCCTGACGGTACCGACTTCAGCCCTGAAGCGCTTGCACAAAACGGCCTAATTGTTCACCGCAACGATCCTTGCCCTTGCGGCAGCGGCCTGAAATACAAACAGTGCCACGGTAAATTGAACTAAGCAGTCAATTCAAAAGGCCGTCTGAACAGATGACAACGAAATCAAAGATTCTCGTCTCACTGTTCAGACGGCCTGAGAATTATCCAAACAAAAAATTTCCAAATCCAATTTCAAAAGAGTATCCCTATGGCAGGCAATACCTTCGGACAAATCTTTACCGTTACCACTTTCGGCGAAAGCCACGGCGCAGGCTTGGGCTGCATCATTGACGGCTGCCCGCCCGGATTAGAATTGAGCGAAGCGGATATCCAGTTTGACCTTGACCGCCGCAAACCCGGCACCAGCCGCCACGTTACCCAACGCCGCGAAGCCGACCAAGTCGAAATCCTCTCCGGCGTATTTGAAGGCAAAACCACCGGCACCCCCATCGCCCTCCTGATCCGTAATACTGACCAACGCAGCAAAGACTATGGCAATATCGCCACCAGTTTCCGTCCCGGCCATGCCGATTACACCTACTGGCACAAATACGGTACACGCGACTATCGCGGCGGCGGTAGAAGTTCCGCCCGCGAAACCGCCGCACGTGTTGCCGCCGGAGCAGTCGCTAAAAAATGGCTGAAAGAAAAATTCGGCACAGAAATTACCGCCTACGTTACCCAAGTAGGCGAAAAAGAAATCCAGTTTGAAGGTTACGAATATATTTCCCAAAATCCTTTTTTTGCCGCCAACCAAAGCCAAATTGAGGACTTGGAAAACTATATGGACAGCGTGCGCAAAGCATTGGATTCTGTCGGCGCAAAACTTCATATCGAAGCGGTTAATGTCCCTGTCGGCTTGGGCGAACCGGTTTTTGACCGCCTCGATGCAGAAATTGCCTATGCCATGATGGGCATTAATGCCGTCAAAGGTGTAGAAATCGGCGCGGGTTTTGATAGCGTAACGCAACGCGGCAGCGAGCACGGCGACGAGCTCACGCCTCAAGGTTTTCTATCCAACCACTCAGGCGGCATCTTGGGCGGCATCAGCACCGGACAAGACATTCATGTGAATATTGCCATCAAGCCAACCAGTTCCATCGCCACACCGCGCCGCAGCATCGATATAGAAGGCAATCCTGTCGAGCTTGCCACACACGGCCGCCACGATCCCTGCGTCGGATTACGCGCCGCCCCGATTGCCGAAGCCATGCTGGCATTGGTCTTGATCGATCACGCCTTACGCCATCGTGCGCAAAATGCCGATGTTCAGGTTAATACGCCGGACATCACTCAATTGGAAAAATAACCGTTTATTTCTGAATATTCTCAGAAAAATTTAGCCAAATCACAGTCTTTATACTACAATAGCACCTTATTGCCGTATGAAGAAAATACGGATTTAGATTAGAGGAATACAACCGCAATGGCACAAGAAACCGCTTTGGGCGCTGCACTGAAATCTGCCGTCCAAACCATGAGCAAGAAAAAACAAACAGACATGATTGCCGACCACATTTACGGCAAATATGATGTGTTCAAACGATTCAAACCGTTGGCTGTCGGCATTGACCAAGATTTGGTTGCCGCCCTGCCCCAATACGACCCTGCACTGATTGCACGCGTACTGGCCAACCACTGCCGCCGCCCACGCTATCTGAAAGCCCTGGCGCGCGGCGGCAAACGTTTTGACTTGAACAACCGCTTCAAAGGCGAAGTCAGCGCAGAAGAACAAACCATCGCCCAACAGCACCCTGCCGTTCAGCAGGCATTGGCTGCACAAGCCGAACGCCAAGCCGCTAAGGCTACCGCTGAAGCAGAAACAGCTCCTGCACAAGCTGAGGAGACCAACAACGCTGCTGAATAATGTTCAGACGGCCTGTTATAGCTTGTTCTAAATAAAGACCCCGATTCAATGACTTTCTTTAATGTCGTTGAATTGGGTTTTTTATTGCCTTAACCTTATAGTAGACTGATTAAAAATAGCTTGTTTCCCTCACCAAGCCAAGTTTTGAAACCAAAATCTTTGCTAAGATATTCCCAATAAGGTATTTCTCTATTACCTTGATTATTCTTGTATCAGTTCAAACATTGAACAGCATGATTTATGCATCGTTAAAACAAACTAAAATCTCTTCTTAATGAGCATAAGTAAAGGCCGTCTGAAATATCTTTCAGACGGCCTTTTTTAAATCAAACAGTCAGTTAAAACACGGCTTGCAAAACCAAATAGCTGACAACAGACAAAACGGCAGCGGCAGGCAAGGTAATAACCCAAGCAAGGCCAATCGGTTTCATCAATTTCCAGTTAGCATTGCGGTTAACCAAGCCGATACCCAAAACGGCACCCACCAAGATATGGGTACTGGAAACAGGCAAGCCCATAAATGATGCGGCCATCACGACGGCGGCGGCAGAAAGCTCGGCTGAGAAGCCTGACGCAGGGTGCATTTCTGCCAAGCTGGTACCTACGGTTTTAATCACTTCTTTACCGACAAACCACAAACCGACGATCAAAGCGATACCAAAAGTTAACATGGCAATCGGTGGCACGGCGTTTTGAGCGGTAATGCTGTTGGTACGCAGCACATCCATAATCGCGGCAAACGGACCAATCGCATTGGCAATATCGTTCGCACCATGGCTGAATGCGAAACCGCAAGCGGTAAACACCTGCATCCATGAGAACATTTGGAAAGTCGATTTATCCAAATCTTTGCGTTTCAAACTTTTGGCGAATACAAACGTACCCATCCAAATAGCCGCACCAATCATGAAAATGGTCAGGAAGCTGTTGACATTGCTCATGCCCAAATGCAGATTTTTCAGACCTTTGAAAATCAACATGGCCGCAATCATCATACCGCCGACAGAGGCAATAAACGGCACCCAAGAATGCAGGGCTTTATAAGAATCCACTTCGCCCTTACGGCTGTCAAAGCGGTACAGGCCGCGATAATACTCAGACTGCAACTCTTCGGGATCAAAGTCCGGCTCATCATAAATTTGGGCATCATGCGCCATTTTGGTGGCGTATTCGACTTTTTCAGATTCACTCAAGGCCTCAAAAAACTGGCGGTGCTCTTCTTTATAGGCTTTCTTCTCCAGTTTGATGCCTTTCAGCGTATTGCCGGCCCAAGAGTTGTAATCCAAAACATTTTTCTTGATTCGTGAAAACAACAGATAGGAAACGATGCCGCCCAAAACCGGAGACAAAATCCAAGACAAGGCAATCTCACCCAATTTATCCCACTGAATCAATGCAACGGAATCTACGCCGTTTAACGTCGCCATGCACAATGCACTACCGACAATACCGCCGATAATCGCATGCGTCGTTGAGACAGGAAGGCCTTTGTGCGAGGCAAAAAGCAGCCACAATGCCGCAGCCAAAAGCGCAGACATCATAATAAAGACAAATTGCATCGGATCCAGATGCATGCCGTTCAAATCGACAATACCCTTACGGATGGTATCCGTTACCTCACCGCCGGCAATCACTGCGCCGCTGACTTCAAATACTGCTGCAATCAGCAAGGCTTGCGGAATAGTCAATGTGCCGGAGCCGACACTTGTACCGAAAGAGTTGGCAATATCGTTACCGCCCACATTAAACGCCATGAAGACGCCGAAAAAGGTGGCAAGGATAAACAGGCCGGAATGGTTGTAATGGGTATAACCCAGGCCCCAATAAATAAAATAGCCGACCATGCTCACAAGCATAGCGGCGAAAGCCGTATTAATCAGCTTCAAGTTCGCACTCGACTGAGTTTGAGCCATGGAAAGTTTCCTTTTGGAAAACATGTTGAGTCGCGCTATTTTAACCTCTTTGTAATCTTTCTTGCACCAACTATTTACATTAAACGCCGAAATTCCCGTAAAAACGTCAAAAGGCGTTAAAATGTCATTTTACCTTCCCTTTCTGTAACCGAAATGCAACCCCAATACTATATCGGCATCATGTCCGGAACCAGCATGGACGGTGCCGATGCCGTACTGATTCAAATGCAGGGCAAGCAATGGCAACGCGCCGTCGCCCATAGCTTTCTACCCTATTCAGACGGCCTGCGCCAAGAATTGTTGGCACTGCAAGACATAGGCGAAAATGAATTGCACAGAAGCAATATCCTGGCGCAAACACTCAGCCGCCTATACGCCCAAACCGTACAGCAACTGTTGACAGAGCAAAACCTGTCTGCCAAAGACATTGCCGCAATCGGCTGCCACGGACAAACCATCCGCCATGCGCCTGAACACGGTTACAGCATTCAACTGGTCAACCTCTCGCTTTTAGCCGAGCTGACCGGCATTTTCACGGTCGGCGACTTCCGCAGCCGCGACCTTGCCTGCAACGGTCAAGGTGCACCCCTCGTCCCAGCCTTTCACGAAGCACTGTTTCGAGATGCGAATGAAACCCGCGCCGTACTCAACATCGGCGGCATTTCCAATATTAGCATCCTCCCACCCGACAGCCCTTCTTTCGGTTTCGATACTGGCCCCGGCAATATGTTGATGGATGCATGGATGCAACATATCTGGCAGCAGCCTTACGACGAAAACGGGGAAAAAGCCGAACAAGGCGAAATCCTCCCTGACCTGCTCGCTTCCCTACTCGACCATCCTTACTTCAGCCGCCCTTATCCCAAAAGTACAGGCCGAGAGTTGTTTTCCCTAAGCTGGCTTCAGGGCCGTCTGAAAGGTAAAGAAAAGCCGGAAGACGTAATGCGCACATTGGTCTTTTATACTGCACAAACCATTTTTGACGCGACCAAACAAGCTGCCCCGGCGATTCATCATCTTTATATCTGTGGTGGCGGCATCCGCAATCCGGTGTTAATGCATGACTTGGAAACCCTGTTTTCTCCCGACTCCAAATTGCACAGCACAGCCAAGCTCCATCTTGACCCGCAATGGGTCGAAGCCGCCGCTTTTGCCTGGCTTGCCGCCTGTTGGTGCAATCAAGTTCCGAGCAATCCCCACCATGCAACCGGAGCACATTCACACCGGATTTTAGGCTCTGGACATTACGGCAACTAAAGTCGGATAAATAAAAAGGCCGTCTGAACATTTTCAGACGGCCT
>NZ_KV835608.1:90944-189634 GCF_001838065.1 Neisseria sp. HMSC078C12
AAAGGCCGTCTGAACATTTTCAGACGGCCTTTACTAATTAGCCTTCACTTATTCTTCTTCCGGCAAACGGTTGATTTTCACACGGGCAATCCGTTGTCCGTCTTTTTCAACCACTTCAAAACGCCAGCCGTGATAATCGATGAAATCGCCTACATCAGGAATACTTTGCAACTCTTCCATAATCAAGCCGGCAACGGTATGAAAGTCCGCATCTTCCTCTTGGGCAGGCAAATTCAATTGAGAAGCCAATTCCACATACTCCAATGCACCATCCACAGAAAGCGTTTCATCCTGACTGGCTGGAGCAGCTTCTTCTTCCTCACGCTCAAACTCTTCGGGGAATTCTCCGGCAATGGTTTCCAACAAATCTTTCATGGTCACCATACCCAGCACTGCACCAAACTCATCCACCACCAGGGCATAATCCGCGCTGCTTTGACGGAACAATTCAATCGCATTCAACGCCGTCGTACTGTCCGGCAAAATCAACGGCTGGCGCAAGGCCGTCTGAATATTGATTTCTCCCGATTCAAGCAGCTGGTTCAGCAAATCTTTTTTACTGATATAGCCCAAAGGCTCATCTACACCTGCCTTACCGACAACCAACAAACGGCTATACGGCGTATTTTTCAACTGCGCATTTTGTTCTTCCCGACTTTGGGAAATATCCAATTTCTCGATTTCCCGACGCGGAATCATCACACCCATAATCGGACGCTCCGCCAAAGTCAGCACGCTGCGAATCATGGATTTTTCGTTTTCTTCAAAATGCTCGTCATCGCCGCCATTATCGCCTGCTTTTGCCAAAATGCTTTCGCGGATACCCATCATGCCCAACACATTTTCAGCGGTGCGCTTACGCCAAGAAGTACTGATGTAGTCATTTTTGCGGGCATTCTTTTGCGAAACCTGATTAAACAGTTCGATCAAAATCGAGAAGCCGATCGCCGCATACAAATAGCCTTTCGGAATATGGAAATGGAAGGCTTCCGCAATCAGGCTGAAACCAATCATCAACAAGAAACCCAAACACAGCATCACTACGGTCGGATGCTTGTCCACAAAGGCGGTCAACAGTTTGCTGGCGGAAATCATCACCGTCATTGCCACAACCACTGCACCCATTGCCACCACAATATGATCCACCATCGCCACTGCCGTAATAACAGAATCGATAGAAAAAACCGCATCCAAAATCAAGATTTGCGCCACAACGCCCCAAAAGGAAGAATGCTTCTTCTGCCCTTCAGCAACAGCAAATTGATTGTGGCCTTCAAGTCGTTCGTGCAGCTCGGTAGTCGCTTTATAAAGCAGGAAAATACCGCCGGCAAACATAATCATGTCTTTGCCGGAAATCTCCAAGCCGCCCAGTTCAAACAAAGGGCGCGTCAGCGTCATGATGTGCGCCATGAAGCCCAGCATGAAAATCCGAATAACGACAGCCAAACCCAAGCCCGTTATCCGCGCCCTATCCCGTTGCGACGGTTTGACCTTGTTTGCCAAAATCGCTACGAAAACAAGGTTATCAATACCTAAAACAACTTCCAAAACCAGAAGCGTGGCAAAGCCTATCCAAGTATGCGGCTCAGCCAACCAACTGAAATCCATAATGATTGCGTTCCTTTAAAATACAAAAAGGCAGCCGTTCCGCTTAAAACGGACAGACTGCCAAATTTCGGGCATAAATAAAGGGAAAGAAGCGGTATAACAACTACTCTGCTCTGCGTCTTTCATGAAAAATTTATGCCCCGGTCAAAAATAATGGCAAACAGTTTATCAGTTTGACGAAAGAAAGGCAAAGTCTGACAGCATATTTTCTTTTAAAAACAGCCTACAGCTGCCAACAAATCACTTTCTCCAGCGTTAACAAAAGGAATTGGTCGATATATTTGGTGATCATGGTTTGTGCGGTTTGCTGGAAGAAGGTGGTCATGAGAAATCCCCTAAATGTCTTGGTAGGAATTTAGGGGATTTTGGGGGATTTTGGGGAATTTTGCAAAGGTCTTCAGCTATATCAAAATAATCATCAGCCTATATAGTGGCATGTGGTATTACTCGGAAAAATAAAAAATGCCGTCTGAAATTAAGATTTTCAGATGGCACGGTTTATATAGACAATAATTTTCTTAGAAAATATAACGATTATATTCTTTCAGAAATTACGGATATACTTAATCTCCATACAGTTAAAGTAATTAATCTGCCATCTAAATAAGAATATTCTAATTGAAGAGCATCATCTTCAAAGCAAATATTTCCAGCTGTAAATGTATTGCCATCTAGCCTACCTGTTATCTTATATTGTGTACTATCACCTATTCTTTCAAAAGGAATAATAACAGATTCATCTGTATTAACCTCTTCCAATATAAACTTATCAATAATGAAATAGTCAAGTTCCACATTGTAAACTTTATTTACTTCAATAGCCATTGGACAATAATCAAGGAAACAATATAGATCGTTATTTTCTATAGAAAAATATGCAAATTCCTCAACTATTTCATCCATTTTTTTTAGCTTTGCTGAGTAAATCATTTTTAACCTTTCATAAATTATTTTACTTCATAAATTGCTTTATCTTTTGGATTGCTACGATTTATAGATCTCCAAAAGTCTTTTCCACTTTTCACATGGATGGTTGTGATGTAACCTTGATGATTTGTTCCTATAAAGGCTGATGAATTAAGTGTAATCATTTAATCAATTATCATCAAAATATCTTAAAATATTAACCAATAGATAAAATAAAAACCACCATACAAGATGGTGGTTTTCAAATCTGGCTCCCCGACCTGGGCTCGAACCAGGGACCTGCGGATTAACAGTCCGTCGCTCTACCGACTGAGCTATCGGGGAATTAAAAATGAGATTATATAGAAAATATCAGAAACCTGTCAAGCAACAATCTATATAAAAACAAAAATATTTTTATATCTTTTTAATTTATAAAACTTTTATAAGATTTCAGCAATTTGTTTGGCCGCACGTTTCGCATCCAACAAAATCAAACCCAATTTACCGCTTTCTTTTGCCATCAATGCCAACACTGCATTTTCACCTGCCTGACTCAGCAGAATATAGCCATTTTTACCTTTAACCATTACCTGATCCAACTCACCGCAAGCCAACTCGTGTACGGAACGATTACCCAATGCCAAAAGCGTTGCCGACATCGCACCTACACGGTCTGCATTCAAATGCGAAGGCAGCATGGTTGCGATCGGCAGGCCGTCTGTAGAAATAACTGCAGAAGCAGTGATATCCGCAGAGGTATTGTTCAAATCGCTTAATACAGAGATCAATAGTTGTTGCATAGTCGCTCCATTCTAAAATAAATATCGGTCAGGCAAAAATCAACGGCTGCCGTATCGGTGGTACAGCACTTTAACCAAAGTAACAAAAGCCTCTTTATTTAAATCAGGCATTCCGCCAATTACCAAAATCAGTTTGGTCATGCCAATATACAGTGGGAAAAAGGTCAATTCACTTTGGCCTGAAGGATCGCAAATACCCCATGCGCTATTATTGATATGCAGGTTATTGCGAATCAAAAGACGGTGATTGTCTTCCATTTTGGCCACTTCGCTCGCCAAAAGGCCCAATTCTTCTGCTGCCTCATGATGGAAATTGGCATTGGCAAAATACAAACCGTTTTCATCAGCCAATAAAGCTTTGCCAGAATTAGACAACTGTTCCAATAATGTCGGTAATTGTTCGTCAGTCAGATGGATGTCCTCTGTGCTGATTTCCTCATCACCGTACAAAAACTCCAAGCGTTGGAGGCGATATAACAAGTTTAAAGCGGTATTGATATCGCTGGTGTCTGCCCACGCCAAAAGTTTTTCACTACTGATGGTTTCAGACGGCTCTGCGCGCAACAAACCATACAATAAAGTTCTGCTGGCGCTGGGCGTATCACTTGAAACGGCATAATACGCACCTGCCGGTGTAATCTTAGGATATAAATTTGATTGTAAAGAGAGTGTCGCTTCCATCTTATACCTCTAATCCGGGGTCAATTGAGAACAACATGGCAGTAACCAATTGTTTTACATCGTCTTCTCGACGTGCATCAATCTCAAAAACCGGTACATTAAAATTATTCTGTGCTAAATATTTTTGATAAACATCTACGCTTGGCAAGGAGCGGATATCCATCTTCGTTACCCCTACAACCAAAGGCGCTTTTTTCAGCAACTCGCGGAACGCATCCAAGAAGAATTGCAAGTCTTTCAATGGGTTGCTTCTTGTATTATCTAAAAGAAGCACTAAGCCCATACTGCCTTGGCTCAGAATTTCCCACATAAAATTAAAACGCTCCTGACCAGGCGTGCCGTAAAGGTGAACCTTGGTTTCCTCATCCAAATGAATGACACCGTAGTCCATTGCCACAGTCGTGTACCCCTTGCGGACAAGTGTCATATCGGATGCGGATGCATCGGTTTGAACCGGCGGTTCATCAGATAAAGCTGAAATTGCAGTGGTTTTACCTACGCCGACAGGACCGGTAAAGATAATTTTATTTTCTTTCATGACGTGTCCTTTACGATTTACCCAGCAACTTACGCATCAGGCGTTGCAACAGGCCGCGAGGTTGTTCTTTAGACGGACCGGCAACTTTCTGAGCCTCTTTGCTCATTGCTGTTTCAGGTACGTCTTTGCTATTCACATCAATCTGTTCATTCAAGGAAGGCGTATTGTTCGCATCTGTTGCAAACTCTGTATCTGTCGCCAAAAAGCCTGTTATATATGTTGCCGATAAATAATTCAAAATATCAGGCATCTCTAATGGCATGACTTTATAGAGAACATTCAGATTAACGGATGTTTTCGTCAGAAATGCCGACAGACGCATAGATTCCGGAACATGCGCCAAACGGGTTAAGTTTGGCCAACGCTTGAGCGTAAAGACAGTTTGCGGCGTCATCGGATAAATCAGACGGCCTGATGCAGTCCAAATAGCCATCTGCCACAAGCATGACATAATGGTGACTTTGGCTTTTTCTTTCCATTGCGGATTATCAGGAACAGCCTTACACACAACTGCCAAGTTATCGTTTTTACACAATTTCTCCAGCTCATTGGCACTGACTGTCAGCAGCACACGTTGAATACTGGGAAACACGATCAATATCGGCTTGCCTTCATGCAAGACGGCAATATCTTGGTGTCCTTGACTGGCAAATTTCAGCGCACCCAACAAGCCTTTATTTGGATTAAATCGGCGAATGGTGGCTTTTCTTGCGCCATCGGAATTTGATTGTCCTTTATTCTCTTCAGCCGCTTGTTGTTCAGACGGCTCAAAAACATTCCCGCCCTGAGCCAGGCTGCGCAAAACAGGAAACAAGGTATCGAATTTAACCGGCTTGGCCAAATAAGGAGTCGTTACGGTTGGCAATTCAGAAGAAAACATCGCCACAGGTACTTCCGGATAAGTTTTCTTCGACTCTTTCCAAGCTTCTACACCTTCCGGAGTATCGGTATCAACCAATACCAAATCCGGCTTTTCATCAGAACCAGGAGAAACGATGACGTAATTCGTCGTATTGTGCATTTTAAATGCCATACGGAATACCGCCTGCTGTTGCTCACCCATCTCCTGTAACATAACCCGTATGGTTTTAATTTTTGGTAAATGATTATTCATTACTCGTACTTTCTACGATTATCTTATTTTTTTGAATATTGGTTCATTCGTTGCAAGAGACGGCTCATTGCCAAGACAACCTCTTCAGGCAGGCTGACAACACGCTCGCGCAACAAGCGCAGGAATTGCTCCAAACGTCCCCAGTCTTCGACGCGTTCGTACAAATCAAACAAGATGATGTACAGCTGCGATTCTTGAGGATACTGCAAAACAGCTTGTTCCAGAGTGCTGATAGCCAAATCCAACTGACCGTAGGCCAACAGAGATTCCACTTCTTTCAGAGCTTCATCGGCAGGTGAAGAGCTTGCGCTGATGACAGAAGAATCTTTTTGAACCAAATCGCGATATTTGGCTTTCATCTGCAAAGAACTTGGCTGAATATAACCGCGCTTCAAACCAATCTCTTTAATTTGCTGTTCAGACGGCCCTTTTTCCAAATCATCAAAAATTTCGTGATAACCAAGGCTATAACCCCAACCAAGCATACGTTCTTTTACTTGACGGCCATATTGGCCCAAAGAGTGGTAAAGCTTCCACAGATGCTTGGCAAACTGCCCTACTTCTTCATTCTGATAATCCAGACGCAAGGCATCGATAATGAGACCAGCAGGTTTCGCAGAAGTTTGGATTGCTTTGTTGTATTGATGCAAAGCAGTCTCGTAACTAATTTTGTCTTTCAGGATTTTTGCACTGCGCTCCGGCTTGGCAAAACCAATCACCGCGCCCATCTCTTCAGGGCTGATTTCGCCAAAGTCTTTCTTGCCTAATACGATAGGCGCGCGTTTGCCCATACCTGGCACGACAATACGTTCGGCCGAATCGTTTTCAAAGACAATATGCTCGTCGGAAGCAACTTCCAAACCGCTTTGTTCGCCAATTTGACGATCCACTTCCTGCATATTCCAACCGAGATGATGTTCGGCAAAAACGCGCAAGCGCAGGTTGGTTGAATCTAAAGCCAAACCGGCTTTCAAGTATTCGGCTACGCTGTCTTCAGAAAGGGAAGCACTATGGCGCTCAAGCGTATCTGCCAACATATCGATATTGCCGACGCGCAGATTCAAACCGATTAATTCATGAACCAGTTTTTCCGGTGCACCGTCTTCCAAAGTATTGAGATAACCGGCCAAAGACTCTGCAGCCTTACTCTCATAACCGAACTGTTTATAAACCTGGTATTCGGTCAATGGATCGACTTCTTGTGCAGAAACAGAAGCCGTAGCATTGCTTGAGCCGCTTCCGCCCCATTCCCAATCTTGATTATCTGCATTGGAAACTGTCTGGTTGACTTTCTCAATCCAGTCGTTTCCATCCTCAGAGGAGGCTGTATGAGCGGCAGATTTATGGCCGCCTTTTGATGCATGTGCGCTTTGTTTGCCTGAGTTGCCTCTTTGTTCGCTACTTTGTTTATGACGAACAAAAAACAACACCAGCAAAAAAAGCACCAGCAAAAAAATAGTTAAAAGTTGATAGTTCAAGAACACCTCCCGGTCTTGTGCTGCAAACTGCATTTATTAACATCTGTTGCTTTACACGCAACTTCAACATTATGAATTCCCCAAACGAATGATGATAACATGAATGCACTCATTTTTACATTAAAAACCCTACTCACATAAAGGACTTGATACCAATTTACAACTCAAACACACCGATGGATTCAACATGCGAGGTTTGTGCAAACATATTCATGATTCCTGCCGCCTTAAACTTATAGCCCTTATCCACCAAGACACCGGCATCCCGTGCAAATGTTGATGGATTGCATGAAACATATACTATCTTCTGAGGCAAAAACGGTTTGTGTAGTGATTTGACAACAGCATAAGCCCCGCTTCTCGGCGGATCCAGCAACATCTTGTCAAATTTTCCCCACGACTCAACAGTCTTTTCATCGGTATCGAACAAGTCGGCAACAGAAAACGTCATATTCTCGGCACAACGATTCAGGCGGGCATTTTCCCTTGCCCTATCTACCAAATAATCGGCGCCTTCAATACCGACAACCGATGCGCCACTTTTCGCCAGCGGCAAACTGAAATTGCCCAAACCGCAAAACAAATCGGCAATCCTCTCCCCTTTTTGAGGGTTTAAAAGCCTGACCGCCCTTGCCACCATCACTTCGTTTAATTGCGCATTAATCTGCGTAAAATCACCCGGCTTGTAAGGCATTTCTACATCAAACTGAGCAAAATTATAGTTCAGAGCAGGCACATTCTCGGGATAAAACGGCAAGGACTCGGCATGATCCTGCAGCCATATTTGCCATGCTTTTTCAGCACCCGACAATATCTTATCAAACCAATTACGCAATTCGCTTAATATTTGTCCAAACGGTTGATTTACGAAACGAATGTTGAGTACGGTTACATTTCTCCCGCAATAAAACTCAACAAATTTCACTTTTACACCGTCATCATGCAGTTTTTGCAGCAAATTTCGGACATCAGGCAATTTATCGGAAACATGTTTAGGCAAAATAGAACAATGGCAGATATTGACGACATCATGGCTTTTTTTAGCCTGAAAACCGAGTTTCAGACGGCCTTTTTTATCCACTGCAACACTTAAACGTGCCCTATCGCGATAATACCAGGAGAAACCATATAAAGGAGGCAAAATTATCTCCGGCTTGACCTTACCTATCCGTTCCAACTGTTCTTCCAAAATCCGTTGCTTTAATGCAACTTGCGCACCAAAGGAAACATGTTGGAGCGAACAGCCGCCACATGTATCAAAATAGCAACAAGCGGGTTCAACGCGTTCGGAAGAAGGTTTTAAAACCATTTCGACCTGAGCTTCTGCAAACTGCTTTTTTTCTTTATGAATGGCAAACGTTACACGCTCTCCGGGCAGCGCACCGCCGATGAATACAGTCTTCCCATCGACTCTGGCAACACCCCTTCCCTCATAATCCAAAGAAAAAACTTCCGCCTCTTGATACCGTTCTTTCACACTCATACCGTTTCCGTCAGACAGCCGCTTACCGGCCGTCTGACTGTCTTCCAATACCGAAAGCACATATTTTCTCACAAAAACACAGAGTTTCAGGTATCATGCGCCAAAAACTTTCATTTCAATCCCTACAAAAAAAGACGACATGAAAAAATTATTCCTTGGCCTGACAGCCGCTCTTCTGACCTCGGCCGCTGCTGCAAACACACTTATTCCAGACGTCTCTCCCGCCTCTTCCGGACAACACGTCGTTATCAATATTACGCAACAGCGTCTATTCCTCTACGACAACGGCAAACTGAGCAAAATTTATCCTGTTGCCGTCGGCAAAGCCATGACCCAAACCACTCTGGGTGAACACAAAATCGGCGCCAAAGCCTACAACCCGGTTTGGCACATCCCTAAATCCATCCAAAAAGAACGCAATGACGGCGTAAAAAGCGTACCGGCCGGCCCGAATAATCCGCTGGGTCCGGTATTTGTCCGTCTTGGCGACCCTAAATTGAGCCTGGGCATTCACGGCACCAATGCCCCTGCCAGCGTGCCCGGCGTCCGCAGCCATGGTTGCGTGCGCATGAAATCGCCTGACGCATTGGAATTTGCCAAAACCATCGCAACAGGTGCTCCTGCCTCCGTTATCTACCAAATGGCAAGCCTGAACGAAGATGCCAACCAAAACTTGTGGCTGGCTGCCTATCGTGACCCATACGACAAGAAAAACCTTGATACGGCTGCCCTGAAAAAAAGCATTGCCGCTTGGGCAAAAGCGCACGGCAAAACCATTCCTGCCACACGTGTGGATGCAATCCTGAAAGGACGCACCGGCGCGGCAAACTGTCTGACCTGCGCCAAAGGCGTGAAACTCAAATCGCCTTTAAAATCTTTGGCATGGACCAGCGGCACGGATGCTTACAGCAAACCAAAAGTCATGCCGAAACCGGCTCCTGCTAAAGATGTGGTATTGCCTCAAGGCACCGAAATCGAAGTCGATGCTACCGACGATACAAACAAGGCAGCATCCGAACCGAAACAAAGCGTTCGTCCGACTCCGGTGAAACCGGCAAAACCGGCTGCCAAACCGGCAACCACTCCGGCCGAGACGCCTGCTTCAGCGCCTAAAGCCGCTTCCGAACCGGCTACTGCCCCTGCCTCTGCGCCTGTGAAAGAGGCTCCGGCAAGCAGCGAACCGGAAGATTTGCTGTTCTAAGCAGAACAAAACACATAACCAAAGGCCGTCTGAAACGAATTGTTCAGACGGCCTTTTCGTATTACTGGATATTGGAAATAGATGCCCCTCTTAATTCAGACGGCCTTTTTGCTTTCCAAATATTCTGACAAGCCGCGCTCGCGCAAAATACAGCTCGGGCATTCATGACAACCGCCGACCACGCCGTTATAACAAGTATGCGTATGCTCGCGAATATAATCCAACATACCCATTTCATCCGCCAATGCCCAAGTTTGCGCTTTGGTTAAATACATCAAGGGCGTGTGGATTTGAAAAGCGTAATCCATAGCCAGATTCAGCGTAACATTCATCGACTTGACGAACACATCGCGACAGTCGGGATAACCCGAAAAATCGGTTTCGCACACGCCGGCAATGATATGGCGTATCCCCTGCCCTTTGGCGTAAATGGCGGCATAAAGCAAAAACAAAGCATTGCGCCCATCTACAAATGTATTGGGCAGGCCGTCTGAAGCCGTTTCAATGGACGCTGTATCATCCATCAACGCGTTATGCGTAATCTGTTGCATCAGGCTCAAATCGAGTACGGTCTGCTTCACGCCTAAATCTTGGGCAATCCAACGCGCGCGCTCCAATTCGATGGCGTGGCGTTGCCCATATTGAAAAGTGATGGCCTGCACATTTTCACGGCCATAGGTTTGAATTGCCTGAATCAGGCAGGTTGTTGAATCCTGCCCGCCCGAAAAAATAACGAGGGCTTGCTGTTTTTCCATTGTAAATTCCTAGTTTTGTTAACGCGGGAGGTTTGCGAACCGCGTGATTCGAAGATTGACGGATTATAACGGATTTCGTCTATAATCACGGCACTTCATTTTCTTTATATAGCATAATCATGAGCATCTACGCCCTGAAACCAAAATTCCAAAACCTGTTGCGCCCCATTGTTAAGAGACTGTATCAAAAAGGCATTACTGCCAATCAGGTTACCCTGTCTGCCTGCGCCGTTTCCATTTTGATCGGTTTGCTTTTAGCATTGTTTGCAGGTGTATCCACATTATTCTGGCTTTTACCGATCTGGTTGTTTGTCCGTATGGCACTGAATGCGATGGACGGTATGCTGGCACGGGAGTTCGGCCAACAATCGGCATTGGGCGGTTATTTGAATGAAATCACCGATATTGTTGCCGATGCTGCTTTGTATCTGCCTTTTGCCTTTATCGCACCCTTCGACGGTGTGCAAATTGCCCTGTTTATTTGGCTGGCGGCAATGACTGAGTTTTGCGGCGTTTTGGGGCAAGTTCATGGCAACGGCCGACGTTATGACGGGCCATTCGGCAAAAGCGACCGTGCATTCTTTATCGGCGCATTGTCCGTATGGTATGCAATCGCCGGCAGCTTCCATTCGACTTTCTATATCCTTATGTGGCTGGCATGCGCGGCACTGGTTTATACCTGCTACAAACGTGTCATCAATGGCTTGAAGACCGTCTGAAATTTATCCACGTTCTTGGGTTTATCATCATTGATTAGAGTATTCAAACCCATCAACCTGTTTTACTGAAAACAAGAAGGCCGTCTGAAACCATAAACTATCGGTTTCAGACGGCCTTTTATTCAGCAGCCAAGATAACTTACTGTTTACCCAGTTGACTGTAATCTACCAACATATACTTGGCAGTAATTTTCTGCGAAGCATTGCCTTCGTCGCCCATCAAAATCATCTGTGGCTTGCCGTTAACGGTAATCGAATCGACGGCTTCAACGTTGGTGATGTGTTGCAGATTAGGCAGAGAGATTTTTTGCGGCTCATCGGTCGGGTTACCGCTCCAAGTCCACAGTTGCGAGAATTTCTGTCCATTCTCATCCTTCACTTCATTGGCAATTACGTAGGTTTTCAACACAGGATCATAGTTGAGGGAACGGATACCTCCACCATCAATATCAATCACGGCCACTTCATCAAACTCAGGCTTGGCATTGTGCTCAAATACATCTTTCGGATTGCTGATAAACGCGACCAAAGCCATGTTGTTGAACTCAGGATCACGGAAGCCCAAAACGAGACGTTTTTTCACTGGATCAAACGCCATGCCCTCAATATTGATTTCTTCAAAAGAAACCTCAGCCTTAGTTCGCTCGCGAATCAAATCATGCAGCTTGTGATCGGTTTCCAAAACTTGCGTCAGATTGTCGTAGCTGGTCAGCCCCAACACATTGCCGTCTTGGATTTTAAAGCGCATCAGGTGTTCGCGGTCGGGCGAACGGTTGCCTTTACGGGTGCGCGAATGTGAAGTCAGCGCGTAGATAAAGCCTTCATCGTCGCACGCCAAAGCCTCCAAGTCACTGAGACGGCGTTTGAAACCGGTAATCACGCGCGTATCCAATGCCTCGTCTTCCACAAACCTGCCCGTTTTATCAATGCTGACAATACTGAACGCATGGTTGGGTTCGTCTTCCGCAATCAGCAAATTCCCGTCCGGAAGCTGTTGTACGGCGGAAGGCTCGTACACACCGTTAAACATATTGATTCCCATCGAACGCAGCTCTGCCGCATTGTTGGCCGGCGGTATCAGCAATGACGGCAATGTTTTCACGCCGATAAATGCCACCAGTGAAGCCAGCAAGCCCCAGCGGAATACCGCGTAAGACAAATTGATGTATTTGAACTGTTTGTCCGCCAACAAACCAAGCCAATAAAGATGGTCGCTCATCTTTTCATAGATTTGTTTACGGTCGCCCATAATCTCCTGCATCATTTCCCAATATTGATCTTTTTGCAGTTTCACACGGTCCTCATAAATCAAAATATTGGGTTGGCTGCCGCCAAAAAAGCGCGTTTCGGTACTACTGAGGCGGGTTTTCAAATCCCGCAGCTTAGAACGGCCGCGGATAAAATCCTTAAACCATGTCCGCGCCGCCTGCATTTTGCCGATACGTTCCGGCGAAGCAGAAAGCAATGCAAACACGATAGACGCGGCGGCAGTAATCATAAACGTACTGGCCGGAATCAAAAATTCGGGCGACGATGAAAAAATAAACGCACCCGAAATCATCAGTGCAGACACGATAAAACCATTCAACGAAATCATAATATTCGCTTTGGTTGCCGCCAGCGCCAACAATTCCATCTCCGAGCGTACAGCGTTGCGGAACATGGTTTCCACGCCCTTATTCGTACCTAACAAATCAGGCACATTCAAATCCTCGGCTTTATTTTTTTTCTTTTTCGCCTTGTCTTTTTTGCGTTTGGCTTTCTTTTCACTTTTTTCAGACGGCATCTCAGGATGTTCAACTGCTTCCTGATCTTCTACCGCCTCCTGAATTTCTACCGTTTCAGCCGCAACCTCAACTTCGTTTTCAACAGTATTGTTTCGATTGCGATCCCAAAAATCAACGTCCTGTTGGGAATCGGCAGATACACCGTCGTTTAAAGGTTTGCCTTGGTCGCCCATCTGCTTCGGCCGGCCATTCTCCTTCCAATCATTCAAATCCATATCATGATTCCCAACATCAAACACTTTGAATTAAATGGAAAATAAAAAACATATTTAGTTCATTTATTTTAGGTAATTTACATGCCGCTTACACTCTTTAAATACCTAAATAGCAAACTGTCGCAGAACCCAAAAGCCCTGCGACAATCCGCCTTGCATCAAAATATTAATAGTCGATGCGTTCTTTAATAATTTTCAAATCAGGGTAAGACAAAACAATGTCGTACTCACGACCATCTTTAAAAGCCTCGATATCCAACACAGGCTGGCCTCGACGGCTATCGGCGTCAATATCGTGAACTTGATAGCCACGTTGTTCCAACATTT
This sequence comes from Neisseria sp. HMSC078C12, assembly GCF_001838065.1. Lineage (NCBI taxonomy): Bacteria > Pseudomonadati > Pseudomonadota > Betaproteobacteria > Neisseriales > Neisseriaceae > Neisseria > Neisseria sp. HMSC078C12. The sequence continues at coordinate 104,560 of NZ_KV835608.1, forward strand.
TTACGGCTTTAGCACGATTTTGCTCGAAGTTTTTGTCGCTGTAGATTTTTTGTTCAATGTAATCGCTGGCACCGGCAGTAGCGGCAGACAAAGCAACGATGGCGGTCAATAAGAGTTTTTTCATGTTTGATTTCCTTTTCAAATGTGTATTCGGGTTTCGATGGATGTATTAAAACACAGTAAAATTAGCAGTTAATTAGTGCTTGGTTAAACGCAGTAAAGGCCGTCTGAAAACTATTCAGACGGCCTAAGCGATTCCCTTCCAGAAGAAATAAGAGAAAAAATTTGGCAATAATATGATAACGATAAGTCCCGTCTGACTGTATTTCGTAAATTAATGGCGAAACAAAAAGTTTATGATGATATGTCGGTAGTAGTTTGTAAGGTTATCCAAACGCCCTCTATCTAACTCTTTTAACAATCACTGTCATCAGTTTTAAGTGAAATTTGAAACCATCTTTTACCATATCTCTCCATCATTGCATTCGTCCGTCTATCGGATAATCATTGCATTTATTCGATATGTCATGATACTGTTCAAGAAATATGACTATTAGGAGCTTCTTATGTCCGAACAGCAAAAATACTTTTCTACCCAAGACGGGACTTCGCTTTTCTACCGCTATCGCCCTGCTGCCGACGGTTCTTCCGACAAAGCCATCGTGCTGTTTCATCGCGGACATGAGCATTCCGGCCGGATGATGTTTGTGGCGGATGAGCTGGGTTTTGATGATTTTGCCTATTTCGCTTGGGACGCGCGCGGTCATGGTTACAGCCCTGGTGAACGTGGCGATAGTCCGAGTATTGGCACTTCGGTTGCTGATGTAGATGATTTTATCCGACACATCCAAAGCGAATACGGTATCAAACCTGAAAACATTTGCGTGATTGCGCAAAGTGTCGGTGCGGTATTGGTTTCTACTTGGTTGCACGATTACGCGCCGAAAATCCGTTGCGCCGTATTGGCTTCGCCTGCGTTCAAAGTCAAACTCTATGTTCCGTTTGCCCGTACCGGTTTAAAAATTATGCAAAAATGGCGTGGTAATTTCTTTGTCAACAGCTACGTCAAAGCCCACTATCTGACCCACAATAAAGAACGCCAAGACAGCTACGATAACGATCCGCTTATTGCCCGCGCTATTTCTGTACGCATCCTGCTGGGTTTATATGAAGCGGCCGAACGCGTCGTTGCCGATGCACAAGCGATTACTACGCCTGTACAACTGTTGATTTCAGGCAGCGATTGGGTCGTTCATCACAAACCACAACACGATTTCTACAACCGTTTGGGCAGCCATATTAAAGAGCGCCATATCCTGCCAGGTTTCTACCACGATACTTTAGGTGAGCAAGACCGTGAAATCGCGTTTGTGGAAATGCGCCGTTTTATCCGCGAGCGTTTCAACCAACCTTTGCAACCAGCTGATTTAACCCAAGCCCATTTGCACAGCGACAGCCGCCGCGAAGCTGACGAACTGGCTACGCCTTTGCCTATTTGTTCGCCACGCGGCGCATTTTGGGCAATATATCGTGCCTCGCTCAAACTGGGGGCGAGCTGGAGTGAAGGCTTGAGAATCGGTCAAGAAACAGGTTTTGATTCGGGCAGCACGCTGGATTACGTCTACCGCAATCAACCGCAAGGCAGCAACGCTTTCGGCGTATGGGTGGACAAATACTATCTCAACGCCATCGGCTGGCGCGGCATCCGCCAACGCAAAATCAATATCGGCAAAGCCATTCAGACGGCCTCAGCCAAACTGCGTGAAGCAGGGAAACCTGTACACGTTTTGGATATTGCGTCCGGTCATGGCCGCTATGTATTGGATGCCCTGACTGCCGACACATTGCCTGATTCCGTACGCTTGCGCGATTACAGCCCGATTAATGTCGAAGCCGGACGCAAACTGATTGCCGAGCGTGGTTTGCAAAACACGGTAACCTTCAATGAAGTCAATGCCTACGACCGCGCCAATTATCACGATTTGCAACCGCGTCCAACATTGGGCATTGTATCTGGTTTACACGAATTATTTGCCGACAACGATTTGATTTTGAACTCGCTCTACGGCTTCGGCGAAGCCATTGAAACCGGCGGCTACCTGATCTACACCGGCCAGCCGTGGCATCCGCAACTGGAAATGATTGCCCGTGCCCTGACCAGCCACAAAGCAGGCAGTCCTAACTGGGTAATGCGCCGCCGCAGTCAGCAGGAAATGGATCAGTTGGTTGAAAAAGCCGGTTTTGAAAAAATCCATCAATGGATAGACGAAGACGGTATTTTCACCGTGAGCTTGGCAGTGAAGAAATAAAAATAAAGGCCGTCTGAACATTTTTTAACTTTCAGACGGCCTTATTAAACCATGTACCTATCCATGAAACCCTCCCTAAAAACCTCCCTACTCAAGCTGATTTTAGTCGGTATCCTGTTCTACACCAGCTACGGCCTGTCCAATCATTACACGGCATCGCTGGACTATGTGCCTGAAATCGCTTTTGCATGGGAGCGCAATATTCCGTTTTGGGCATGGACGATTGTGCCTTATTGGTCGCTAAACCTGATGTATGCCGCGGCTTTTTTCCTTTGCCGTGATACACATGAACAAAACCGATATGTAGCGCACCTTGTAGCCGCCCAACTGATTGTGACTCTTTGCTTTGTGCTGTTTCCGCTGCGTTTCGGGTGGCCTAAACCGCCTGCCGATGGGCTGTCAGGCTGGCTGTTTGATTCATTGGCTGCATTTGATTTGCCGTACAACCAAGCGCCATCTTTGCATATCGCGTTGGCGATTATCGTGGGTGCATTTTATTGGACGCGCTTTCCTAAAATCCGCCTGCCGCTTTTCTTATGGCAAAGCCTGATTGCCTTGTCAGTACTGACGACTTATCAACATCATTTTATTGACGTGCCAACCGGAGCATTGCTCGGCTGGCTGGTGTTGTGGGCTTTCCCGCGTCAGATGGCTTCGCCGTTAAAACTGGGTTCAAGTAATGTACACTCAAAAAAGATTGCGCTGCTGTATTTGCTTGGTGCGTGTTTGATGGCTTTACCTGCGCTGCTGGGTGGTGTGTGGCTGTGGTTGATATGGATGAGCGTGTCTTTGCTGATGATGACCTTTGCCTATTTGACTGGAAATGTAAACGTATTCCAAAAACAGGCTAACGGTAAATTATCGGCAGCTGCGACAGTTTTGCTGTTGCCTTATCTGGTGGGCGTACGGCTAAACATGGCGTATTGGTTACGCGGTAAAGCAAAAACGGCACCAGTCCGCCATGATGTATTGATTGGCAGCATTTTAGGGATTTCAAACCATCTGCCTGCGGTATTGGATGTATGCGCCGAATATCCCTGCCGTAGCCATCAAGGAGAATATCGCGCTCTGCCTTTACTGGATATGGTAACGCCGTCTGAAAACGATTTGGTTCAGACGGCCTTGGTATTGGAAACCTTGCGCCAAAAACACGGCAAAGTATTGGTATGTTGCGCTTTAGGTTATGGAAGAAGTGCCGCGGTGGTGCTGACGTGGCTGCTGGTCTATGGTGACTGCAAAAACTTGGCGCAGGCGAAGGCCGAACTCAAACAGGCTCGGCCGCAAATGGTATTATCGCCGGCCACTGACCAGGTAGTCGAAGCTGCGGCCAACCGTTTAAAACAAGGATGATGATGGACAACGCAACCGATAGCCGTATTACTGCCCACCTACTCTCTACCGCACATTATGTTGCCGCCTGCAATGCCTTGCTGCTCGCCTTGTCGGCAAAATATGGCGGCACATGGTTTGCAGTGCAACTTGTCTTAGCAGCGGTTTTGTTGTACTGCCATATCCGCGTTCACTTCGACCGCCGCGTGTTCCAAGACTTTGCCGACAACTGCTACTCGCCTGAAGACTTTGACCAATCCTTACAGCAAAACGGTTTGCGTCAAATTTCAGGCAGCCGCACTTTGACCCAACGGATAAACGGCGCACTTTCCTTATGGCGCAAAAGCTTATACCTGACCGCCGCACAATTTTTAATTTTGCTTATCCAAAGCATTTGATTATTTTGCTGATTTACCCAAACTGAATCCTTAGCAGTATCTCACCTCCAAAGGCAGAAATAATGAAAAACTTCCTTAAAAAACAACTTGCCTGGCTAACCGACCAAGCCTTGTGTCTGTCGGTCTCTTTTCTTACGGGCGTACGTCCTAAAAGTCCGCGCGAGCTGACATTCAATCAGCACCAAAAAGTTTATTACGCCAATCACGGCAGCCATGGTGATTTTGTGTTGGTATGGATTTCCCTGCCCCGCCGCTGGCGTTTGTCCACGCGCCCTGTCGCCGGTTCGGATTACTGGCTGACGAGCAAACTCAAACGCTTCATCATTCAAAACGTTTTCAATGCCTTGCTGATTCCGCGCCATAGCGATAATCCGCAAGCGATTACCGAACAGATGAAAGACGCGCTGAACGCAGGCGACTCCTTGATTATTTTCCCTGAAGGCACGCGTAACACTGACGACAACACCTTCCTGCTGCCGTTCAAGTCCGGCATTTATCATCTGGCAAAAAGCAAACCCAATACCGAATTTGTTCCGATTTGGATAGACAACATCAGCCGCGTACTGCCCAAAGGCAAAATCCTGCCTATACCGCTTTTGTGTGAAGTCCATATCGGACAGCCGCTTACCTTGCAGGAAAACGAAGACAAAGACAGTTTTTTGACACGCAGCCGTGAAGCGCTGCTGGCACTCAGGCCGTCTGAAAACGACCGCAGCGAGCTTCGCCAAAATAAACCTGAAGTTCATCAAAACAAAGGAGGACAAGCATGAGCCTTTCTACGACTTCCCAACAAATCATTGTCGAACAAGCCGCCGCTCATCTGACTCCGCAAGCCGGCTATATTTTTGTCAGCGTATTTGCCGTATTGTGTTTCGCCAGCATCATCGGACAATGGCTCAAGCGCAAAAACGGTGCAGATAATGCCACCATCGCCAACCTCAACGCCCGCATTTACGCATGGTGGCTGATGACGCTGGTGTTGCTGGGCGCGTTTTGGTTCGGCAAAATCGGAACGGTTGTACTGTTTTTCCTGATTTCATTTGCCACACTGCGCGAATTCATGACCCTCGTCTATCGCCGCCGCAGCGACTATTACAGCATGGTGGTCTGCTTTTACCTGCTGCTGCCAGTGCAATACTATTTCGTCTATGACGGCTGGTACGGCATGTTCAGCATTTTTATTCCGGTTTACGGCTTTTTGATACTGCCGATTATTGCCAGCCTCAGCGGCCAAACCGCGCACTTTTTGGAACGTGCCGCCAAAACACAATGGATGGCGATGATTTGCATCTTCTGCCTGTCCCATGTTCCGGCGCTGATGTTTCTAGACTTGGACGGCTTCGACAACGGCAACAATATCCTGTTGCTGATTTTTCTGATTGGCGTGGTACAAGTATCGGATGTATTGCAATACGTTTGGGGCAAACTGATTGGCGGTGCAAAAATCATGCCTTCGCTTTCGCCGTCAAAAACCATTTCCGGTACAGTCGGCGGTATTTTGTCGGCCACGGCCATTGCCGCGTTGATGGCGCCGATTACGCCTTTCTCCCACGGCCAAGCGGCCGTTATCGGCTTCATCGTCTGCATGATGGGCTTCTTTGGCGGCCTGGTTATGTCTGCCATCAAACGCGATTACGGTGTCAAAGATTGGGGCAATATGATACGCGGCCACGGCGGCATGCTTGACCGCGTGGATTCGATTTGCTTTGCCGCACCCGTGTTTTTCCACATCACCCGTTATTTCTGGAACGGCTAAACTTCAGGCCGTCTGAAAACTATTTTTCAGACGGCCTTTAATATCCGAAACTGCCAATCCACCGATTCGTTATACAATACGCAACCCTTGTTATTACATACACACAATATGAATAAACCCTCTCCAATCTTTCCCATTTTTCTTGCTACGATTATCTTCGCCCTCATTGTTTGGTCAGGTATCAATCCCCATGACCGCGCAGTCTGGTACGCCGAAATCATCCCCGTAGCCTCCGTATTCTTCCTTCTGGTTGCCACCTACCGCATTTTCCGCTTCAGCAACCTGGCCTACTTATTCATGAGCTTCTGGCTGATTATGCATTCCATCGGCGCATACTATACTTTTGCCGATGTACCGTTTGAATCCATCAACCGCTTTGTCGAACCGATTTTGGGCGAAAACCGCAATCATTACGACCGTATTGCCCACTACATCATCGGCTTTTATGCCTACCCGATGGCCGAATGGCTGCTGCGCCGCAAGCTGTGTAATCTGCCGCTGGCCTTGTTTTTCTCCCTGTTCTTCATCATGAGCGTGGCTGCCGCCTATGAAATCATCGAATGGCAATATGCCGTTATCGACGGCGGAGAGGCCGGACTGGAGTTCTTGGGTTCTCAAGGCGATATTTGGGACGCGCAAAAAGACATGCTTGCCGATACTTTGGGCGCGTTAACCTCGCTGTTTATTTTTGTGTTTACCCGACCCGATAAACGTTTGGGTTTCTCTTAAATATATCCCTTTAAAGCAAAAGGCCGTCTGAAACCAGATTTTCAGACGGCCTTTTTTCATTTTTCTATCGCTATTATTGTAAAAATTAATAAATACGATAGTTAAAAACATAAGCCGATTTTGAAACAAAATCCGTCATCAAAATTTTTAAGCACATGAAATATATAAAAAACAACGTCTGTTAAGATTTTGTAAACAATATGCCTACGTCAACCTGAATTTTTCAATTTGATTTAAATCAGCATATCTTGTGTCATTAATCCATAAAATATCCGGAATTCTACAAAATATTGATTAACCCGATAGAGGTTATCATCAAGACGAGGAACACAAAATGCAGAAAATTCCAGAATTGGTCTGCCCCGCCGGCAACCTGCCTGCACTGAAAACCGCTGTGGACAACGGTGCGGACACGGTTTACATGGGTTTGAAAGATGCGACCAATGCACGAAACTTTCCGGGACTGAATTTCGATATGAAATCGGCGCGGGAAGGCGTAGCTTACGCCCATGCGCGCGGGCGCAATGTACTGATGGCCATCAATACATTCGCACAAGCGGGCCAAGTGGAGCGTTGGCACGCCGCTGTGGATACGGCGGCGGATTTGGGTGCCGATGCGATTATTGTTGCCGACCCCGCCATCATGGCGTATGCGGCAGACAAACATCCGAATTTACGCCTGCATATGTCGGTACAAGGTTCGGCCACCAATTACGAAGCCATCAATATGATGAAAGAGCTGTTCGGCATCCGTCGTGCCGTTTTGCCGCGCGTACTGACCATCGATCAGGTCAAACATGTGATTGACAATACTGATGTGGAAATTGAAGTCTTTGGCTTCGGCAGTTTGTGTGTGATGGTGGAAGGCCGTTGCATCTTGTCGAGCTATGCAACAGGCGAATCGCCCAATATGCAAGGTGTCTGCTCTCCGGCAAAATCCGTCCGCTGGGAACAACTGCCCGACCGCATGAACGTACGTCTAAACCAGGTATTGATAGACCAATACAAACCCAATGAACCGGCAGGTTATCCAACCTTGTGCAAAGGCCGCTTTGAAGTCAATGATGAAACTTACTATGCTTTGGAAGAACCGACCAGCCTGAATGTTTTGGAAATGTTGCCCGAACTCATCAAAATCGGTGTGTCCGCCATCAAAATCGAGGGACGCCAACGCAGTCCGATGTATACGGCGCAGGTAACCAAATCCCTGCGCCAAGCACTGGATGCAGCCGCAGCCAACCCGTCGCATTTCAAAGTCAATCCGTCCTGGAACAATGCCTTGAGCAAAGTTTCGGAAGGTCATCAGACAACTTTGGGCGCATACAACCGCCCATGGAAATAAGGGGAAAAAAATGAATTCATTGAAATTGTCGCTGGGCCCTATTTTATTTTTCTGGCAAAAAGAAGCCCTGCTGGAATTTTACGTTTCCATGCTGGATACGCCGTTGGATACGGTTTATTTGGGTGAGGTAGTCTGCTCACGCCGTCAGAAAATGCGCTTTGCCGACTGGTTCGGACTGGCTGAAGACCTGGCAGAAAGCGGTAAAGAGATTATTCTTTCCTCACAAGTCCTGCTTGAAAGCGAATCCGATCTGAAACGCCTGCGCAAAATCACGGAGCAGGGAAAGTTTAAAGTTGAAGCCAACGACATGGGTGCGGTCAAATTGGCACGCGAACACGGCATCCCGTTTGTTGCCGGAGCAAGCCTGAATATCTACAACGAAACCACTTTGGACGTATTCCGAAAATTAGGGGCATTCCGCTGGATTGCACCGTCCGAGCTGAGCCGCGATAAGGTTGCCGAAATCATCAAGGCTTCAGACGGCATTGAAACCGAACTCTTCGCTTGGGGCAAAATGCCGCTCGCCTATTCATCACGTTGCTTTACCGCCCGCCATTACAATCTGAATAAAGACAGTTGCGAATTCCGCTGCCTCGACCACGAGCACGGTATGGCCATGAATACGCGCGAAGGCCAGCCGTTTCTCACCATCAACGGCATCCAAACCATGTCTTACGGCTGCCAAAACCTACTGCCCCACTATGAAGATTTGAATAAAATCGGCGTGAATATGCTCAGACTGTCGCCACAAATGCACGGCATGGCTGAAATTATCCAAATTCACCGCGATGTATTGGACGGAAAAGCCACATGGGAAGATATCCGCCCCGAATTGGAACGACTGACTACCGGAACACTGGTTGACGGCTATTGGCGCGGTCAGCCCGGTATTGAAACCGTGAAGGAGGCATATTATGGCGCTGCCTGAAATCGTATTACCCAAATGGATGGCGAAAATCGGTACCAAACTTCCTGGCAAACCTCCGCGCTTTGTTTTGGTCTCTGTATTGAATACCATGCTGAAAAAAGGTTTACTGCCTGCCGATATGGAACTTTTTGCCGGAAGGAAATTTGAAATCGAAGTTTTGGATGCCGGTATCAAAGTGCGGTTTAGTGCCGATACGGAAAAATTCCTGGACGACAACTTCAGCGGCGCTCCCGATCTGAGATTGGCTGCCAACGGCATAGACTTCATGCGTATGATGATGCGCGAGGAAGATCCCGACACCTTATTTTTCAACCGTAAATTGCAAATCGAAGGCGATACGGAACTGGGGTTAATTACCAAAAACTTACTCGACAGCGTCGAGTGGCCTTTCAGCGAATGGTTCCTGAAACGCAGTACGTCCACTTTGGATTGATTAATTTTGGTTGAACCAAGAACAAAGGCCGTCTGAATGTTTCAGACGGCCTTATATATTTTGCCTCTTTGATATGTTTTTCTTATTGGTTTTATCAAATATAAAAAAGCGTACCTTGTTAGGTACGCTTTTTTCAATCCGACTCAAAATTAGAATTTTGCACCGGACTCATTTGCCATAAAGTCTACAGCCGCTTTAACTTCATCGTCACTCAAGCTGCTGTTGCCGCCTTTGGCAGGCATTGAATTAAAACCTTCAAGCGCGTGTTTGTGCAAAGTATCTTTACCTTGCTTAATTCGAGGAGCCCAGTCGTCTTTTTTACCGACAACAGGTGCGCCCGGAATCATACCGCCATGACATGTTTTACAGTTGGCTTCAAAAACAGCTTTGCCGTCTACCTTAACCGGAGCTGCTTCTGCTTTTTCAGCAGGTTTGGCTTCAGTAGCCGGAGCAGCTTTGGCATCTGAAGCAGCTTTATCGGCAGCAGGAGCCGAAGCGGCCGCCGGAGCAGAAGCATCGGCAGGTTGAGCTGCCGGAGCAGGCTCAGCTTTTTTAGCAGGAGCTTTTTTACCGTCTTTGTTGGACAAACCCCAAACATAAGCAGTCATGATGTGCAGCTTGTCTTTATCGAGGAAGTGACCCCAAGCAGGCATTTGACTGCTGCGGCCGTTGGTAATGGTTTCGGTAATCGCTTTTTGAGTACCGCCCCACAACCATACATCGTCGGTCAGATTCGGGCCGAGGCCTTGGATACCTTGACCTTTGTCGCCGTGACAAGTGAAACAGTTGGCAGGTGGGCCGCTAAACAGGACTTTACCGCGTTCGGCGCGTTCCTCATCGTATTGGCCTTTAGGTTTAGAAAGGGACATCACATAATGTGTTACGTTTTTCACGCCTTCTTCACCCAAAGCAGGACCCCAGGCCGGCATAGAGGCAGTACGGCCTTTTTCGATGGTTTCCTGAATCTTTTCAGGTTCACCGCCCCACAACCAATCGTCGTCGGTCAAATTCGGGAAGCCTTTTGAGCCTTTGGCATCTGAGCCGTGACATTGGATACAGTAGGTATTGAAAAGGTTTTGTGCAATAGCACGGGCTTCAGGGTCTTTAGCCACTTTCTCAATCGGCATATTGGAAAATTTAGCATACACTTTACCGTATTGCTGATTGGCTTTGGCAACTTCTTCTTCATATTGACCATGGCTGCTCCAGCCCCACAGGCCTTTGTAATCGCCGATACCTGGATACATAATCAGGTAGCCGACGCCAAACAGCCATGTGCAGACATAAAGCCAAAACCACCAACGTGGCAGAGGGTTGTTGTACTCCGAAATACCGTCCCACTCATGACCTGTGGTTTTTACTTCTTCGCCTTTTTTAGGGCGTTTCACAACGTTTTGCGAAAGCAGAAGCCAAGCCAGGCCGATGAAGCTGAGCACGACGATAACGGCAATATATATACTCCAGAAACTACTGGTAAATTGGGATGTTGTGTTCATTATTTTGCTCCGTGATCACGGACTGACTGAGCTTGATCGTCCTTTTCAGACGGCCTTTGTTCGTCATTATCGAAAATACTGCTGGCAGCATCGTCATAGTTTTTCTTATTGCGTCTATTGAACACAATATAGAGGACTAAAATAAAGCTGATGAATACCCAAACAGTAAAGAGCGAGCGAGCCCAGTTAGCGTCCATGATGTTACCTTACGTTTTTCAATGCCAAGCCCAAGCCTTGCAGGTAGGCGATAACAGCGTCCAGCTCTGATTTGTTGGCCAGCATTTCAGGTGCTTTGGCAATTTCTTCATCGCTGTAAGGTGTACCCACTTTACGCAGGGCTTTCATATGCGCCACAGTTGCCTCGGCATCGACTTTATTGCGTGCGAGCCATGGGAATGCAGGCATATTGGACTCCGGCACAACGTCGCGCGGGTTCAGCAGGTGGATGCGGTGCCATTCATCGGAATAACGGCCGCCGACACGAGCCAAATCCGGACCGGTACGTTTAGAACCCCATTGGAACGGATGGTCATAAACAGACTCACCGGCAACGGAGTAATGACCGTAACGTTCAGTTTCTGCACGGAATGGACGAATCATTTGAGAGTGGCAGTTGTAGCAGCCTTCGCGCACATAAATATCGCGACCGGCCACTTGCAGGGCGTTATATGGTTTCACGCCGGGTGCAGGTTCGGTAACTGCCTTGGTGAAGAACAGCGGAACAGCCTCGATCAGAAGGCCGACGCTGACTACAAGCAGGGTGAATACAATCAGTACACCGACTTTTTCTTCAGCTAATTGTTGTAATTTCATTTTGGTAGCCTATCTTTCTTGTCATTAGTGGTGTTGAGTTTGAGAAACCGCAGGAATCTCAGCATCAACTGCTTTACCACTGATAGCAGTACGGTAAACGTTATATGCCATGATGCACATACCGCTCAGGTACAGAAGACCGCCGGTGAAACGAATCATGTAGTAAGGCATGGTACGTTTTACGGATTCAACGAAGGAATAAGTCAGCGTGCCGTCGTCATTCAAAGAACCCCACATCAGACCTTGCATTACGCCGGCAATCCACATTGCAGCGATATACAGAACCACGCCGATGGTCGCAATCCAGAAATGCGCCTCAACCAATTTGGTGCTGTACATTTCATTTTTGCCGAACAAGCGGGGAATCATATAGTAAACGGAACCGATGGTTACAAAGCCCACCCAGCCCAATGCGCCGGCGTGAACGTGTGCAACAGTCCAGTCGGTGTAGTGGCTCAGAGCGTTAACGGTTTTGATAGACATCATCGGGCCTTCGAAGGTAGACATACCGTAGAAAGACAGAGAAACGATCAAGAATTTCAAAATCGGGTCGGTCCGCAGTTTGTCCCATGCGCCGGACAGAGTCATGATACCGTTGATCATACCGCCCCAAGAAGGCGCAAACAGGATCAAAGACAATACCATACCCAAAGATTGAGTCCAGTCAGGCAATGCAGTGTAGTGCAAGTGGTGAGAACCAGCCCACATATAAGTGAAAATCAAAGCCCAGAAGTGGACGACGGACAAGCGGTAAGAGTAAATCGGACGGCCTGCTTGTTTAGGAACGAAATAGTACATCATACCCAAGAAGCCGGCTGTCAGGAAAAAGCCCACCGCATTGTGGCCGTACCACCATTGAACCATCGCATCAATCGCACCTGCGTAAACCGGATAAGATTTCATCAAACCGGCAGGGATACTGATATTATTGACGATGTGCAACAGTGCAACGGCCAAGATAAAGCCGCCGTAGAACCAGTTGGCAACGTAAATATGTTTGATTTTACGTTTGGCAATCGTACCGAAGAATACGATGGCGTAGGCAACCCACACCAGCGTAATCAAAATGTCGATAGGCCATTCCAACTCAGCGTATTCTTTACCTTGGGTGTAACCCATAGGCAAGCTGATGGCCGCAGCCACGATAACGGCCTGCCAACCCCAGAAGGTAAATGCAGGCAACCAACCGCCAAACAGACGGGTATTACATGTACGTTGAACAACGTAGTATGATGTACCGATCAAACCGCAACCGCCGAATGCAAAAATAACCGCATTGGTGTGCAGAGGACGCAGGCGGCCGAAGTGGAACCAAGGTCCGATATTGGATAAATCGAGGGCCGGAGCAAAAAGCTGGGCAGCGACAATAACGCCGACCAACATGCCCACAATACCCCAAACTACAGTCATGATGGCGAACTGGCGCACCACTTTGTAGTTATAAGTTTGTGTGTCCATGGAAGTCTCCATAAATTATGGGTATAAAAAATTTTTATCTCACCCCAACCCCTGCATTTACGAAAAGCGCAATACGGCCAAGGCTCAAATTTTTCTAAATTTAACATAGACACCACAACATGCCAAGCAAAATTACATTCCAAATTGCATAAAATATTTAGCAAGACATAAATTCATTTCTTTTATAATCAATAAATTATTAAAACATACGCATTAAATCGGACAGGGTATTTTTTCAAGCCCCCTTTTTCATACAGTTTTATTGATATAGATTAAGCCTACCCTTTAAAACCCCTTCTTCTTAATAAACTTTAGCAAATTAACCAATAGCTATGATTAATTACAAAATTACTCCCAACTTTCTGTCTCATGAATGGCACATCACCTTATCATTCACTCAAACCAATGATTCAGAAACAGAAATCAGCTTACCCAACTGGGTTCCCGGCAGCTACCTCATCCGTGACTTTGCCCGCCACATCACACACATCAGCGCGCGCTGCAACGGCAAAGCCCAGCCACTGACACAAACCAGCAAAAACCATTGGCAAACCCCTGCCCTCAGTGGAGCGTGGGAAATTTACTACACTGTTTACGCATTCGACTTATCCGTTCGCGGCTCGTTCCTCAGCACCGAGCGCGGCTTTTTCGACGGCGCGTGTCTATTCTTAAAAGTCCACGGACAAGAACACCGGCCACATCAAATCGAATTTTCCACCCTGCCGCACACATGGCAGATAGCCACCACCCTGCCCCAAACCTCGGCGACCACTTTTCAGACGGCCTCATACGCCGAGCTTATCGACCACCCGGTTGAAATAGGCATCATCGAATTTCTCGAATTTGAAGCACAAGGCATTCCCCACCGTATTGCATTAAGCGGCATCTATCCCGATTTTGACCGCTCCCACTTCCTCGCCGATATTCAAAAAATCTGCGAAACCGAGTTGGCGATGTTCCCCTCCCCTGCCCCGTTTACCAAATACCTTTTCTTACTACATCTGGGCGACAACCTCTACGGTGGGCTGGAACACATCAGCAGCACCGCCCTGCTCGCCGACCGCCACAGCCTGCCACCCTATAATATGGACGAGGCCGACAAAGCCTATACCGAATTGCTCGGCCTTTTCTCCCACGAATACTTCCACGCATGGAACGTCAAATCCATCAAGCCGGCCGTATTCGCACCTTACAACCTCGACCAAGAAAACTACACCGAGCAACTTTGGGCATTTGAAGGCATTACCTCCTACTACGACGACCTCTTTCTAGCCCGAAGCAAAACCATCAGCCCCGAAGCCTACCTTACCCTGCTTGCACAAGGCATAACACGCGTCCAGCAGACACAAGGCCGTCTGAAACAAACACTTGCCCAATCCAGTTTCAGCGCATGGGACAAATTCTACAAACAAGACGAAAACAGCCCCAACGCCATCGTCAGCTATTATCAAAAAGGCGCACTAGCCGCACTTTGCCTCGACCTCATCATCCGTGAAAAAAGCCAAGGCAAATACACCCTCGACAGCGTGATGCAGCAACACTATCGCGACTGGTGTAATACCCATCAAGGCATACCCGAAAAACACTGGCAAACCCGTTGCCAAGAAATAACCGGTTTAGATTTAGAAACCTTCTTTCAGACGGCCTTATACAGCACCGAAGACCTTCCGCTCGCAGAATGCCTGCAAAGCGTAGGTGTCAAACTCGACTTTATCCCCCTGCCCCGCCAACACGGAGGAGCATTTGCAAGCGAACCCCAATCGGTTGCCCCAGCCAACGATTTGGGCGCACGTTTCAAACAAAACAGCGACCATGCCGTCCTGACTCATGTATTCAATGGCGGCAGCGCAGAAAATGCCGGACTCTGCCCGCAAGACAAAATCATCGCCTTGGGCGGCTACGCCTGCAACGACCTTGCAGCGCAGTGGAGCAAACTGCCTATCGGTACGCGCACCACCATCCATTTCTTCCGCCAAGGCCTGTTGCGCGAAACCAGCATCACCGTCCAAGCAGCAGAAGCCAATACCGCCCTGCTGCACATTACCGATCGCCAAAAACTCGAAAACTGGTTGTACAATCATTAAATAAAACTTCAAACGGCCTGCTACTTCACAGGCCGTCTGAAATCAACATACCCATTCAATATAAAGAAAGGAAAAACTATGCCCATCCGCAAGCTGACCGACTCCCTCTATATCGCCCCCCAACTGACCGAAGCCGATGTCCAAGAAGCCGTACGCCTCGGCATCCAAACCGTCATCTGCAACCGCCCGGACGGCGAAGAAGAAAACCAACCGGCTTTTGCCGAAGTCCAAAACTGGTTTAAAGAGGCCGGCATCAACCAATTCTCACACCAGCCCGTTGTCGCGCCTCAAATCAACGCAGCCGATGTTGCAGCCTTTCAAAATCTGTTGCAACAATCTCCAACTCCTATTCTTGCCTTCTGCCGTACCGGCACTCGCTGTTCCCTGCTTTGGGGTTATCATCAAGTGCAGCACGGCGCATCCGTAGCCGAAGTGGTTGCCGCAGCCGAACAGGCAGGCGTCAACCTCAGCAACTTTGAAGCCCGCCTGCAAGAAGCCAAAGATAAAGGTTTGGCTTAATACCTAAGTTATATCGTAAATAGTAGTCCTTAAAGCCATCAGGCCGTCTGAAACCGATTATTCAGACAGCCTGATGGCCTCAGCTTATTTATAATTTATTTCCACTATCTTGGAGATATATTTTCTAAATTAAAACAGAATTGACCTGTGTCAATACCCCAATCCTATTTTCATTTATAATGCCTTCCAATGATTCAGGGCCATGCCCGAATCTTCCAGTTTCCTCGATAAGAGCCAGCTCTCTTATTAAATGATTTTTCTTTCCTCTTGATGTGTGTGTGTTTGGGTGTGGCTGAGTGCCACCCCCTTTTTTTATACCTACCCTCTTGAAGGCCGTCTGAAACTTTCAGACGGCCTTTCCTTTCCCCTAGCAAAAATAGTATAAAATCCCCTTATCGTTCAAACCACAAACCCAAAACACCATGGTCAACAAACTCACTCCCCCTCCCAGCCTGCCCGATCCGCAAGACCTCCGCGCCGTTATCGCCTACAACATGCGCCTCTATCGCGTAAACCACGGCTGGTCGCAAGAAGAACTCGCACGCCAATGCGGACTTGACCGCACCTACGTCTCCGCCGTCGAGCGCAAACGTTGGAACATCGCCCTTTCCAACATCGAAAAAATCGCATCCGCACTCAAAATCGCCCCTTACAAACTTCTCCTTCCGCCGCAAGAAATGCTCCGCCAAATGACCGAGCCTGCCGACCCCCAAGCCTAATTCACAACCAGACACCATCATGACCGCCGCCCAACAAGCCATCCAAACCTACCGGCAGCAAAAAGCCGCAGCAGAAACCGCCTACCGCCAAAACAACCGCCCTACCGCTTACTTCCGCGACCATATCGCCGCTGCCGAAACCCTGCTGCAAACCCTCTGGCAAATCCACTTTCCCGACAGCAACGACATCAGTCTGATTGCCATCGGCGGCTTCGGGCGTTGCGAACTCTATCCCCATTCAGACTGGGACTTGGCAATTATTTCCACCGCACCATTTTCAGACGGCCTGCAACAGCAAACCGCCCAATTTATCCAAACCCTTTGGGATGCACACCTCAATCCTGCTATCAAAAGCGGCAGCATAGAAGAAATCCTCCAAAGCACCCAAAACGACATTACCGGCGAAACCGCCTTTCTTGAAGCACGCCATCTCCAAGGCAACGCCAACCTTACCGCCCAACTTCTAAACAAACTCAACACACGCCGCAACACAGCCGCCTTTATCGAAGCCAAACTCCTCGAAATGGAGCAACGCCATACCAAATCCCAAGGCACAGGCGCACAACTCGAACCCAACATCAAAACCTGCCCCGGCGGCCTGCGCGACATCCACACCCTTATCTGGACAGCCAAAGCACAAGGCATAGACAGCAACCCCACCGCCCTCGTTACAGCCGGTGTCCTCACTCGCACCGAAGCCGGCATGCTGGCCCATGGCTACCGCCGCCTCGCCAACATCCGCATTCACCTCCACCTTACCGCCGACCGCCCCGAAGACAGGCTGCTTTTCGACTACCAGTCCCAAGTTGCCGAAAGCTTAGGCTATACCCAACCCGACATCCGCGGCAGAAGCGAAGCCCTGATGCACACCTTCTACCGCGCCACCAAAGCCATCAAACAACTCAACGGCATCCTCATTCCGGTTCTCAAAAACCATCAAACCTCCAGCCGTCCCCAACATATCCATCCCATCGACAGCCGCTACAAACGCATCGGCCACCAAATCGCCGCCAACGACCTTGCCCTGTTCGAGCAAAATCCCGAACACATCTTCACCATCATCCAAACCATGCAGGAGCAAAACATCACCACCATCGAGCCGCAAACCCTGCGCGCATGGTGGGCGGCTACACGAAAAATCAATACCCGTTTCACCCAAAATCCAGAAAACCGCCGCCGCTTTATCCAATTCTTCAAACACGGCACCGGCCTTACCCAAACTCTCCGTTTTCTCAACCTCTACGGCGTACTTGGCCGCTATCTCCCCGCATGGGAAAAAATCACCGGACTGCTCCAACACGACCTCTTCCATATTTACCCCGTAGACGACCACATCCTGACCGTCGTCCGCAATATGCGCCGTCTCGCCATCGAAACCCACAGCCACGAAATGCCCGAGGCCAGCGCCATCATGCAGGCCTACCCACGACCGCATGTCCTCTACACCGCCGCCCTGCTGCACGACATTGCCAAAGGCCGTGGCGGCGATCACGCCAAAGAAGGCATCAAAGACGCACAACAATTCGCCGCCAACCATTACTACACCGAAGAAGAAAGCCACCTCCTCGCATGGCTGGTTGAAAACCACCTGCTCATGTCCACCGTTGCCCAAAAAGAAGACATCCAAGACCCGCACGTCCTCCAAGCCTTTTGCCGCCGTATTCCCACACGCGAATACCTCGACGCACTCTACCTGCTTACCATTGCCGACATCCGCGGCACCAACCCCAAACTTTGGAATACATGGCGCGCCAGTCTGCTCCAAACCCTCTACCACAGCACCGCCGCCGTCTTAAACAGCAAACACCACGATCCCGAACGCCTCCCCAACCGACGCGAACAAGCCTCGACCGATCAGCTCACGCGCGCGGCCGTTCCCCTCAAAAACCAACAAAAACTCCGCCGCATCCTCGGCAGTGCATACTACGTCCGCCATCAGACGCGGGAAATCCTCTGGCACACCGCAAACCTCGCCTACGACACCCAAAGTCCGGCCGTCCGCAGCCGCATCCTTCCCCAAAGCAACAGCCTTCAAGTCATGGTGTTCATGCCCAATGGCGACCGCCTCTTCGCACGCCTCTGCCGCATCTTCAGCAGCCACCGCTTCGACATCCAAGCCGCCCGCGCCTTCATTACCGAACACGACTACATCCTCGACACCTTTATCCTGCAACTTCCCGACAATCTCCCGCCCGAAGAATATCCCGACCGCCAAAGCGCACTCGAAGCCGAACTCAACAGCTTCATCCACGGCAATACCACCGTCCAAAAACAAAGCGGCCGCCCACACATCAGCCGCCGCATCCGCCACATCCCCATTCCACCTACCGTAATCATCACCCCCGAAGAAGATTATCCCGGCTGGCACACCATAGACATCACCGCCGTCAACCGCCCCCACCTCCTCGCCGACATCGCCGAGACCTTCTTCGCACACAACATCAGCCTGCGCTACGCCAAAATCACCACCTTGGATCAGCGCATTGAGGACAGCTTCATTACCTACAGCCCATCCCTACAAGACCCGCAAACCCAAAACACCCTAAAACAGGCATTGATCGAAGTCTTGACCCCATAAAGGCCGTCTGAACATCTTAAAAACATAGGGTGAGCATTTTTTGCTCACCCTAATCACATCCAAATATATAAACATCCTGAATATACTCTTTTAAAACACTCAAGAAATCCAAAACTTTAAAATTCACAACAGACCATTGCTCTGACATAAAACTACATTCTAAAATCATAACCCATATGAATATAATTCCAATAACAAATTTTCATTCACCTATTACACCAAACCCTCTTTAAAAATTCTTCCTTCCAAATCTTTTCCTCATCCATATTCAAACAAAATACGCATTCAAAATAAAATCCATAAAAAACAAAAAAATAAAATCAAAAAATATTAAACCTACCGATTAATCCATAAAGATACCGTCCATCTAAATCAATTAACATATTATTAAAAAACTTAATTTCTGACAAAAAACGTCACACACCCAAACTTGTCTCCCCTCCCTGTCACAAAAAACACAAAACTGACAAAAAACGTCAACCATCCAAATTCCCTAAAATCCTGAAACTTTCAAACAAAACCTCATAAAACTTAAAAATTAAAAAATAAACCAAATAAAAACAATGAATAAAAAATAAAAAATAAAATTTTTAATCAGTTTTGCGCACTTGGCACACAGACTGCTTGTAACAACACATCCGATAAGGCCCAAGCCTCAAAGCAGCAAGCCCGACGGAAGCTGTATATTCCTTCTTACTTATGGTTTACTCATAATACATAGTGCCAAGCACATTACGGACTTTTTACTTAAACATAATTATTCACACTTTCAAACTGGAGTTTTAAACAATGAAAGCAATCCAAAAAGGTTTTACCCTGATCGAATTGATGATCGTCATCGCCATCTTGGGCATCTTGGCCGTAATCGCTCTGCCTGCGTACCAAGACTACACCATCCGCGCCAAAGTATCTGAAGGCTTGGGTCTCGCAGCTCCTGCAAAATTAGCTGTGGTTGAAACTGCCGCAGCACTTGGTGGTTTGAAAAAAGTTAATGAAAATAATACTGATAATAGTGGTTATAAATTCGTAGAAACCAAGTACGTTAAAAGCATTACTATTGGAGAGAAGGGTGTAATTAAAGTTGTAACTAAAGATACTGGAGCAAAAGAAAATCCTGAATTTACTCTGACCCCAAGCCAAGCTTCAGGTAATATTGAAGCACCAATCGAGTGGGCATGTACTAAAGATAAAGGTGAAGAGAAACATTTGCCTGCTAACTGCCGAACTGCTACTCCTGCTCCTGCTAATAATCCATAATTTTTACATAAACAGCACATTTCAGATAAAAGCAAATCCCATAAGATTATTATGGGATTTGCTTTATAAAAATAAAAAACTTGAAAACGATACACTCAAATGAATACCCCATTTCAAGCCCAAAAAGGTTTTACCCTGATTGAGCTGATGATAGTTATCGCCATCCTCGGTATTCTGGTTGTTGTCGCCATACCCACTTATCAAAACTATATCGGTAGGGCGCAAGCCTCCGAAGCACTATACCTTGCCGACGACCTGAAAACCGAAATCAGCATTGCCTCAGCGGTAAATAACCGCCTGCCCAATGCAGAGGATGTCAGCAAACAAGGCGCAATCGGCGTTACCGCTCAACGCATCGGCGGCACATACATCCAAAACGGTGGCGTAACTGTAGAAGCAGATACAGGCAAAATCAGTATTCCTTTCGATAAAGGGCAAAACAAAGGCAAAGTCCTGACCCTGACCCCTTATCGAAATCATAACGATTCGACTTGGTTGCTCAACTGGCAATGCGGCGGAACACTCGATCCGATGATGGTTCCCGCCATGTGCCGTGACAACTCAAACGGATAACGACCAAGCATATACCCTAAGAAAAATACAAAAATACATTGCGAAGAAAACACCCCAAACAAAGCCAAATACAAACGCGGAAAACGAATCAAAGCAAAAGAACAAAACTCTCCAAAACAAGGTCATTAAGAGCCTGAATCATCACATTACGAAAATAAATGCCGTCTGAAATCATTTTCAGACGGCCTCTTTATATCCAATCCTAATATGACATAAAACTTTAATCTTGATTAGTTTCAGACGGCCTTCATCTTTTCACCACTACATAAAACAAATTCGCAACACTCCTGATAAGACAATTTGTCGCCCATCTGAACTCAATATATAATTTAACCATACAAGTCTTTATTTTTAAGCATTTTTCATTTTTAAAACATACATTGCCTACATTGGGAGAAACATCATGCCTCATCTGAATTTAGATAAAACAGATTTAAAGATTCTGCAGGTTTTGCAGGAAAATGGGCGGTTGAGCAATGTTGAGCTTTCTGAAAAGGTGGCACTCTCCCCTTCTCCCTGCCTGCGCCGTCTCAAACAGCTTGAAGATGCTGGCATTATTCAAAAATACGCGGCCCAGCTTTCTCCCGTATCTTTGGGCTTGGGCTTGCAGGCTTTTATCCGTGTATCGATTAGCAAGGCAAAAGATGCGCGTGAGGATTTTTCCGAATCTGTCCGCGCTTGGCCGGAAGTATTGAGCTGCTTTGCGTTAACGGGTGAAACCGACTATCTGCTCCATGCTTTTTTTACCGATATGAACGCGTTTTCCCATTTTGTTTTGGACACGCTGCTTTCGCACCACGGCGTGCAAGATGCGCAATCGAGTTTTGTGTTGAAAGAAATTAAAAACACGACCGCTCTGCCTTTGGTTCATTTGGTTCAGGATTAATGATTTGAAACTGATAAAGGCCGTCTGTTGTTCAGACGGCCTTTTAAATTTCTATGGTTTGCGTTCACATCCATACACTTGTATACTTTTTAAGAATAATTCACATAAGCTTTTACCATGACTGACACCGCCCATCTCGACGCCCATACTGTTTCAGAACATACCAAACAATGGCTGGAAAAAGCCGTTATCGGGCTGAATCTCTGCCCGTTTGCCAAAGCGCCGCACGTTAAAAACCTGGTTCGCATCGTTGTCAGCGAAGCCCGTCATTTAGACGGTTTCCTTGAAGACTTGGATCGTGAATTGCAGCTTCTGGGCAATACGCCTGCTTCGGAATTGGAAACCACTTTACTGGTTCATCCGACGCTGTTCCCTGATTTTGAAATCTTCAACCAAATGTTGGAAATCGCCGATGATGCCGTTGTAGAAAACGAATTGGAAGGTATTGTCCAAATTGCGCCGTTCCATCCTGATTTTCAATTTGAAGGCACAGAGGCCGACGACATCAGCAACTACACCAACCGCTCGCCCTACCCGACTTTGCACCTGATTCGTGAAGACAGCATTGCCAAAGCGGCTGAAGCGTTTCCCGATGCCTCGGCAATTTTTGACCGCAATATCGCGCTGCTGGAAAAAATGGGGCATGAGGGCTGGGATAAGTTGGATATTCCGCGTTGTCCATTCCCGCATCACAAGCCGTCTGAAAACAACTAATTGGTGATGGAAGATGATTCGTCATCTATTGATTTTTTGCGGTGCATTGTCGCTTATCTTGGGTATTATCGGCATTTTCCTGCCATTTCTGCCAACCACGCCTTTCATTTTATTGACCGCTACTTGCTGGGCACAGGCTTCGCCGCGCTTTCACAATTGGCTCTATCATCACCGCTATTTCGGCCCAATCATACAAAATTGGGAAAACAACGGCGCCGTGCCGCGCAAGGCAAAATTCTTCGCTATCGGCATGATGACCTTTTCTTGCCTGTTGATGTTTTGGCGGTTTCCGGAACGCTGGTGGATCGGTGTCATATCGTCAATCTGTTGCAGCTGCGTGGCCGTGTGGATGTGGCTGCGGCCGGAAGCATAAAATAAAGCAAGTGGGCATTTTTGCTCACCTGTTTTTGTTTTTACACCCGATTTATCCGTCAAAACAATCAGTAACACCTAAAACACCCTATTCAACCCTCATTTTTCAGACGGCCTCTATTTATTCAATCAAATGTAAATTTTAGCTAAAATTAATCTAAATTGTTTTTCTGATAGGATTATTATTAATAATTCAAACCCCTGTTTCAAAACCACTTTTCTACTACTTTCGACTACTTCCATCCCTTTTATTTCTTTATTTGTATCAACATTTCTTTTGATTCCAATATTCTAAACCGTCCCTTAACACTTGCTTTGCGTTATACTTTCCCCTGACACAACCGCGCAGTTCGTCTGGATATTTCAGACGGCCTGAATATTTCACCGCCGTACTTTCTCAACAAAGTTCCTAACGGCGCAACAGAATAAAAAGGAAATACTATGCGCTACCTCTCGTTTTTACTGCTGCTTGCCGCCTTCCCGGCTGCGGCATCCGATTTTGACGGCTCGTCCGCCAGCCTGCTTTGGGGTCTGCCGTTTGCCCTGATTCTCTTGTCCATTGCACTCGGACCTCTGTTTTTCTCCCGTATTTGGCACCACCACTTCGGCAAAATTACCGCGTTTTGGACGCTGCTGTTTTTGACGCCGTTTATCGTAACCTTTGGTTTCAGCGCCGGCGTACATACCGTTGCCCATGCGTTGGTTGAAGAATACATTCCGTTTATCCTGCTGCTTTTGGCACTCTATACCATTTCGGGCGGTATTTTTGTCAGCGGCGACTTGCACGGCTCGCCGAAATTAAACACCACCCTGTTGGCAGTCGGTACGGCTTTGTCGTCCGTCATGGGGACGACAGGCGCGGCGATGTTGATGATTCGTCCGCTTTTGAAGGCCAACCATAAACGCCACTACCGCGTTCACATCGTGATTTTCTTCATTTTCTTGGTGGCGAATATCGGCGGCGGTCTGACTCCTTTAGGCGATCCTCCTTTGTTCTTAGGATTCCTGAAAGGCGTAGATTTCATGTGGACGGTCAAACACATGCTGATGCCTGTATTGATCAGTTCTGTGATTTTGCTGGCCGTTTTCTACATCATCGACAGCCGACACTTCAACCGTGAACAAAGCGAACACCTTGCTCCTGCTCCTTCCGATAAAGAAGAAAAAGTCAAAATTTACGGCAAATGGAATTTCCTGTTGCTGGCAGGCGTAGTCGGCGCAGTTTTGCTCTCCGGCCTGTGGCAGCCGAATCATCCGGGTTTCGAGATTTTGGGCAGCCACTATGCACTGCAAAACTTGGCACGCGATGGTATTTTGCTGGCTCTGACCGCCGTATCTTGGATTATTACGCCCAAACAAGTACGCGCAGGCAATGAGTTCAACTTCGAGCCGATTGCCGAAGTGGGCAAACTGTTTTTGGGTATCTTTATTACCATTTCGCCCGTCTTGGCGATTTTGAAAGCCGGTGAAGCAGGCGCACTGGGCACTGTCGTTTCTCTGGTTCACGACGCGGCAGGCAATCCGATTAATGTGATGTATTTTTGGATGAGCGGCATTTTGTCGGCATTCTTGGATAACGCGCCGACTTATTTGGTGTTCTTCAATATGGCAGGGGGAGATGCCCAAGCCTTGATGACAGGCCATCTGTTCCATTCGCTGCTGGCCGTATCCATGGGCTCCGTATTCATGGGCGCGCTCACTTATATCGGCAATGCGCCGAACTTCATGGTCAAAGCCATTGCCGAGCAGCGCGGCGTACCGATGCCCTCTTTCTTCGGCTATATGGCATGGTCGGTGATTGTATTGGTACCGCTGTTTGCCCTGCATACGATGATTTTCTTCGTTTGGCAGCTCTTTTAAACTTAAGGCCGTCTGAAATTCAGACGGCCTTTTATTTTCTAACAAGCCAGCAAACATAATTCTTAAATATCAATTAGTTAAAATTTTTTCGCTTTAACATTTCATTACATATCCCTACTTTTTTCCCACTTTTCCCGTAAAAATAAGCGTAAAACTGACATAAAACGGCCCATACCTGATAGAATCTAAAGCTTTGCTGTTTGCGTTTATTCGTTGTTTTTATAGCAAACCTCTGCTTTTTTCAGACGGCCCGTCCTTTGTTTCAAAGCATTACATGCCGTCTGAAAAAACAATCCGACATCCGAATCTCAACCCACCAAAAAGTAACGCATCCTTATGATTAAGATAAAAAAAGGCTTAGACCTGCCTATCGCGGGCAGACCGGAGCAAGTCATTTATGACGGTCCGGCCATCACCGAAGTCGCGTTGCTTGGCGAAGAATATGTCGGCATGCGCCCCTCGATGAAAATCAAGGAAGGCGAAGCCGTCAAAAAAGGCCAAGTGCTGTTTGAAGACAAAAAGAATCCGGGCGTAGTATTTACCGCGCCGGCTTCAGGCAAAATCGCCGCGATTCACCGTGGCGAAAAGCGCGTACTTCAGTCAGTCGTGATTGCCGTCGAAGGCAACGACGAAATCGAGTTCGAACGCTACGCACCTGAAGCGTTGGCAAAATTGAGCAACGAAGAGGTGCGCCGCAACCTGATTCAATCCGGTTTGTGGACTGCGCTGCGCACCCGTCCGTTCAGTAAAATCCCTGCTGTCGATGCCGAGCCGTTCGCCATCTTCGTCAATGCGATGGACACCAATCCGCTGGCTGCTGATCCTACGGTCATTATCAAAGAAGCCGCCGAAGACTTCAAATGCGGCCTGTTGGTATTGAGCCGCCTGACCGAACGTAAAATCCATGTGTGTAAAGCAGCCGGCGCAGACGTGCCGTCTGAAAACGCTGCCAACATCGAAACACATGAATTTGGCGGCCCGCATCCTGCCGGTTTGAGCGGCACGCACATTCATTTCATCGAGCCAGTCGGCGCGAATAAAACCGTTTGGACCATCAATTATCAAGACGTGATTGCCATCGGACGTTTGTTTACCACAGGCCGTCTGAACACCGAGCGCGTGATTGCCTTAGGTGGTTCCCAAGTCAACAAACCGCGCCTCTTGCGTACCGTTTTGGGTGCGAAAGTATCGCAAATTACTGCGGGCGAATTGGTTGACGCGGACAACCGCGTGATTTCCGGCTCAGTATTGAACGGCGCGATTGCACAAGGCGCGCACGATTACCTCGGCCGCTACCACAATCAGATTTCCGTTATCGAAGAAGGCCGCAACAAAGAGCTGTTCGGCTGGGTTGCGCCGCAGCCGGACAAATATTCCATCACGCGCACAACCCTCGGTCATTTCCTGAAAAACAAACTCTTCAAGTTCAACACAGCCGTCAACGGCGGCGACCGCGCCATGGTACCGATCGGCACTTACGAGCGCGTGATGCCGCTGGACATCCTGCCTACCCTGCTTTTGCGCGATTTAATCGTCGGCGATACCGACAGCGCTCAGGCTTTGGGTTGCTTGGAATTGGACGAAGAAGACCTCGCTTTGTGCAGCTTCGTCTGCCCGGGCAAATACGAATACGGCCCGCTGTTGCGCAAGGTGCTGGAAACCATTGAGAAGGAAGGCTGATTATGGGCTTGAAACATTTTCTTGAAAAAATCGAACCGCACTTCCTGCCGGGCGGCAAACATGAAAAATGGTATGCCCTCTACGAAGCTGCGGCGACGATTTTCTATACATCCGGCGCAGTAACGCGCAAAGCGGCCCACGTCCGCGACGCGCTCGACTCCAAGCGCATGATGATTTTGGTGTGGCTGGCTTTGTTCCCTGCCATGTTTTACGGCATGTACAACGTCGGCGTACAGGCATTCGGTGCGTTAACGCCCGATTTGTTGCAACAAAATATCTCCAACGACTGGCATTACGCCCTTGCCAATGCTTTGGGCATCAATATGTCGTCTGAAGCGGGCGTGTTGGGCAAAATGCTGTTCGGCGCGATTTACTTCCTGCCGATTTACGCAACCGTATTTATCGTCGGCGGTTTCTGGGAAGTCTTGTTCGCCACCGTGCGCAAACACGAAATCAACGAGGGTTTCTTCGTGACTTCGATTCTGTTTGCTTTGATCGTTCCGCCTACGCTGCCGCTGTGGCAGGCCGCCTTGGGTATTACCTTCGGCGTGGTGGTTGCGAAAGAGGTATTCGGCGGTACGGGTAAAAACTTTATGAACCCTGCGCTGGCAGGCCGTGCCTTCTTGTTCTTCGCCTATCCTGCCAATATTACCGGCGACACCGTTTGGACGGCGGTTGACGGCTATTCCGGCGCAACCGCGCTGGCTCAATGGGCGGCACACGGTGCAGACGGCCTGCAAAATGCCGTTACCGGTAAATCCATCACTTGGATGGATGCGTTTATCGGTAATCTGCCCGGTTCTATCGGCGAAGTATCTACTTTGGCGCTTTTAATCGGCGGCGCGTTTATCGTGTTTGCCCGCATCGCTTCTTGGCGCATTATTGCCGGCGTGATGATCGGTATGATTGCCATGTCTTCGCTGTTTAACTTCATCGGTTCGGACACCAATCCGATGTTCGGCATGCCTTGGTATTGGCATCTGGTTGTCGGCGGCTTTGCCATCGGTATGCTGTTTATGGCGACCGACCCCGTTTCCGCTTCCTTTACCAATGTCGGCAAATGGTGGTACGGCGCGCTGATTGGTGTGATGTGCGTATTGATCCGCGTGGTCAACCCTGCTTACCCCGAAGGCATGATGTTGGCGATTCTGTTTGCCAACCTGTTTGCCCCGATTTTCGACTATTTCGTCGCACAAGCGAACATCAAACGCAGAAAGGCGCGCAGCAATGGCTAAGAAATTCGATAAAGACAGCTTCAGCGGCACGCTGATTGTAGTATTGGTTGTCAGCCTGATTTGTTCCATCATCGTTGCCGGTGCGGTCGTCGGCTTGAAACCCATCCAAGAGAAACAAAAACTCCAAGACAAACAAGGCTATATCCTGAGTGTAGCCGGTTTGATGGATAAAAACACCGACATCAGCAAAACCTTTGCCGAGCGTATCGAGCAACGCGTTGTCGATTTGGCAACCGGCGAATACGTGAAAGATGCGCCGAAAGACTTCAGCGCGCGCATCGCAGGCAAAGACCCTGCCCAAAGCATCCAAATCAAACCCGAAGACGATTTGGCAGGTATCAAGAGCCGTGCCAAATACACCGAGGTTTATCTGGTAAAAGGCGATGACGGCAAAGTCAGCCAAATCATCCTGCCTATGCACGGCAACGGTTTGTGGTCTGTTATGTACGGCTTTGTCGCCATCCAACCCGACGGCAACACCATCAACGGCATCACTTACTACGACCAAGGCGAAACCCCGGGCTTGGGCGGCGAAATCGGCAATCCGTTGTGGCAACAAAAATTCGTCGGCAAAAAACTGTTTGACGAACAAGGCAAGCTCGCCCTGCATGTCGGCAAAGGCGCAAGTTCGGACAAAGAACACGGCGTAGATGCCCTCTCCGGCGCATCGCTGACATCTAAAGGCGTGCAAGGTTCGTTCGCCTACTGGTTCGGCGAAAACGGCTATATCCCCTACCTGAACAAATTGAAATCAGCAGGAGCACAATAATGGCTGACATGAAACGCTTGAAATATTTGATGTTTTCACCCTTTATCGACAACAACCCGATTGCCTTGCAGGTTTTGGGGATTTGTTCGGCTTTGGCGGTTACCACCAAGCTTCAGACGGCCATCGTGATGGGTATTTCCGTAGCTTTGGTAACCGGTTTTTCCAGCTTCTTCATTTCTTTGGTACGCAACTACATCCCCAACAGCATCCGTATTATTGTGCAAATGGCGATTGTTGCCTCTTTGGTAACGCTGGTTGACCAACTGCTTCAGGCCTTTGCTTATGAGCTGTCCAAACAGCTCTCCGTATTTGTCGGCCTGATTATTACCAACTGTATCGTGATGGGCCGTGCCGAAGCATTCGCCATGAAAGAGCCGCCGCTGGAAAGTTTGGTGGACGGTATCGGCAACGGCGCAGGTTACGGCATGATGTTGATCATCATCGCAACCATCCGCGAACTGATCGGCTCAGGCAAGCTCTTTGGCTACACCATTTTCCAAACCGTACAAGATGGCGGCTGGTATCAAACCAACGGCTTGTTCCTGCTCGCCCCTAGCGCGTTCTTCATCATCGGTTTCTTGGTATGGGGTCTGCGCACTTGGAAACCTGAACAGGCGGAGAAATAACACATGGAACATTACTTAAGCCTCTTTGTAAAATCCGTCTTTCTGGAAAACATGGCACTTTCCTTCTTCTTGGGGATGTGTACATTTTTGGCGGTATCTAAAAAAGTATCCACTGCATTCGGTTTGGGCGTTGCCGTTACTTTCGTACTCGGCCTATCCGTCCCTGCCAACCAACTCGTTTATTCGCTGTTGAAAGACGGCGCGCTGGTTGAAGGCGTGGATTTGACCTTCCTGAAATTCATCACCTTCATCGGCGTGATTGCTGCTTTGGTGCAGATTTTGGAAATGTTCTTGGACAAATTCGTCCCTGCCCTCTACAACGCATTGGGTATCTACCTGCCTCTGATTACCGTAAACTGCGCGATTTTCGGTGCCGTATCGTTTATGGCGCAACGCGAATACAACTTCGGCGAGTCCGTTGTATACGGTTTCGGTGCAGGTTTGGGCTGGCTTTTGGCTATTGTCGCTTTGGCGGGCATCACCGAAAAAATGAAATATTCGGATGTCCCTAAAGGCCTCAAAGGCTTAGGCATTACCTTTATCGCCGCTGGCCTGATGGCAATGGCGTTTATGTCGTTCTCCGGCATCCAGTTATAAGAAAGGAATCGGCATGGAGATTATTTTAGGTATCGTGATGTTTACCGTCATCGTCTTGGTTTTGGCACTGATGATTCTGTTTGCCAAATCCAAGTTGGTGAGCGAAGGCGACATCACCATCAAAGTCAATAACGAAAAAGAGTTGACGATGCCTGCAGGCGGCAAACTGCTGGGTGCGCTTGCCAGCCAAGGTATCTTCGTTCCCTCCGCCTGCGGTGGCGGCGGCTCATGCGGTCAATGCCGCGTTGTCGTGAAAAGCGGCGGCGGCGACATTCTGCCAACCGAGTTGTCCCACATCAGCAAACGCGAAGCGCGCGAAGGCTGCCGTCTGTCTTGTCAGGTCAACGTCAAAACCGACATGGACATCGAAGTACCGGAAGAAGTGTTCGGCGTGAAAAAATGGGAATGTACTGTCATCTCCAATGACAACAAAGCCACGTTCATTAAAGAACTCAAGCTTGCCATTCCCGAAGGCGAAGAAGTTCCTTTCCGCGCCGGCGGCTACATTCAAATTGAAGCCCCTCCTCATACAGTTGCCTACAAAGACTTCGACATTCCTAAGGAATACCATGAAGACTGGGACAAATACAATCTGTGGCAATACGTTTCCAAAGTGGACGAGCCGATTTTGCGTGCCTACTCTATGGCTTCATATCCAGAAGAAAAAGGCATCATCATGCTGAACGTGCGTATCGCCACACCGCCTCCACGCGTACCCGATGCGCCTCCGGGACAAATGTCGTCCTACATCTGGTCGCTCAAACCCGGCGACAAAGTAACCATCTCCGGTCCGTTCGGCGAATTCTTTGCCAAAGATACCGATGCCGAAATGGTATTTATCGGCGGTGGTGCGGGTATGGCGCCGATGCGTTCCCACATTTTCGACCAGCTGAAACGTTTGAACTCCAAACGTAAGATTACTTTCTGGTATGGTGCCCGTTCTAAACGTGAAATGTTCTATGTTGAAGACTTCGACCAACTCGCGGCAGAGTACCCGAACTTCACATGGCACGTCGCCCTGTCCGACCCATTGCCTGAAGACAACTGGGACGGTTACACAGGATTCATCCACAACGTGGTTTACGAAAACCACCTGAAAAACCACGAAGCACCGGAAGACTGCGAATTCTACATGTGCGGCCCTCCAATCATGAACCAGTCCGTGATCAAAATGCTCAAAGACTTGGGCGTGGAAGACGAAAACATCCTCTTGGACGATTTCGGCGGCTAACCAACAAAAAGGAAGAAACTTCGGTTTCTTCCTTTTTTATTGCCAGGCCGTCTGAAAATCATACTTTCAGACGGCCTGAACCTTTCTTTTACGATACAATAAAGGCTTCAAAAAATAATCCGCAAATCCCTTATGCCGTTTCTTTCCAATTCGTTTTACCGTCCGATAATCGGTTGCACCGTTGCCATCTTTTCCGCACTCACACTCTCTGCCTGCCAACCTGAAAAACAACAACAAACCATCACCCTGCAAGGCGAGACCATGGGCACGACCTATACCGTCAAATACCTTTCAGACGGCCAAGACAAACTCCCCTCACCTGCCGAAATACAAAAACGCATTGATGACGCGCTTAAAGAAGTCAATCGGCAAATGTCTACCTATCAGACCGATTCCGAAATCAGCCAATTCAACCAGCTGCGTACCGTCAATCAGGCCATGCCCATTTCCCAAGACTTTGCCTATGTAACCGGCGAAGCCTTGCGTTTAAACAAACTGACGCACGGCGCACTGGACGTAACCGTCGGCCCTTTGGTCAACCTTTGGGGATTCGGCCCGCAAAAAGAAATCACGCACGAACCGACCGCACAAGAAATCCAACATGCTTCAGAAATGGTCGGTACGGACAAACTCAAACTTTCCCAAGACGGACAGCATCCCACACTCGCCAAAATCCATCCCGAAGTCTATTTAGACCTATCCTCCATCGCCAAAGGCTTTGGTGTAGATAAAACCGCCGCCGAACTTGAAAAACTCAATATCGGCAATTATTTGGTAGAAATCGGCGGCGAGTTGCATGGCAAAGGCCGCAATGCGCAAGGCAACCCTTGGCGTATCGGCATCGAGCAACCCAATATCGTTCAAGGCGGCGCCACTCAAATTACCATTCCATTGGACAATAAATCACTGGCCACATCCGGCGACTACCGCATTTTCCATGTCGATAAGTCAGGCCGTCGCCTTTCCCATATCATCAACCCCAAAACCAAACAACCCATCAGCCACAACCTTGCTTCCATCAGCGTAGTAGCAGAAAACGCCACACTTGCAGACGGCCTTTCCACCGGATTGTTCGTTCTCGGGGAAACCGAAGCGCTTAAACTTGCCGAGCAAGAAAATCTCGCCGTTTTCCTTATCATCCGAACTCCGCAAGGCGGCTACCATACTAAAATGTCCAGCGCATTCAAGAAATTATTAAACTAACCTTCAGGAATACACACATGAAAACCCTCCTTCTGACTTTCGGCATCTTTATCATTGTCATCCTCGGCATGGCAGTCGGCTATATTTTCTCTAAACGCACCATCAAAGGCAGCTGCGGCGGCATTTCCTCTCTCGGCATGAAGAAAATGTGCGATTGCGACACGCCATGCGATACCTTGCAAAAAGAGCTGGATAAAAAACAACATTCCGACAATCAAGGCATCAAGATCGATCATTAAGTCTTTGTTGAATGTTTATTCATAACTCAAGGCTGTTTATCCCCCATCAGGCCGTCTGAAAAACAAAAGAGCGTGATCCCAATGGATATACGCTCTTTTGTTTTGCCTCTTCCAAAGCAATCCAAAAATATCTTGCCCACCCGTTTAAATCAAAACCACTCCAAACCAATCATGAAACAAAAAGAAAAGCTCCTGCAAAACAGGAGCTTTTTCTTGGAAGAAACCGGATTATTTCAATTTAGTTTCTTTATAAATAACGTGTTTACGGGCTACTGGGTCAAATTTTTTGATTTCCAGTTTGCCAGGCATAGTACGTTTGTTTTTAGTAGTTGTGTAGAAGTGACCAGTACCAGCGCTGGACTCCAGTTTGATTTTATCGCGCATTGCAGTAATCCTTAATTAATGGTGTTTAAATTAAGCTTCGCCGCGAGCACGCAAATCAGCCAATACGACATCAATGCCTACTTTATCGATGGTGCGCAATGCAGCGTTAGAAACGCGCAGGCGAACCCAGCGGTTTTCACTTTCTACCCAGAAACGACGTGATTGCAAGTTAGGCAAAAAACGACGTTTGGTTTTGTTGTTGGCGTGTGATACGTTATTGCCAGACATCGGGCGCTTACCGGTCACTTTGCAAACTCGTGCCATGGTTAGTCTCCAAACTTCTAAAATAGTAAAACGCGATTTATACCACGAAATCCGCCTTCAGTTCAAGTCGTTTACTGAAAAAACGGAATTTGTGGAAATAAACCTTCTCAATATGTTGCATCTGCGAAACGGTATCTCGCAAAGCCTTAACTTTTCAATTATAACGGATTTCTTCAAAAAAATCATCTGTCGTTTGCGCGGTCGGTGAAATAAACAGGCCGTCTGAACATTTCAGACGGCCTGCTTGTCATCATGCTTTTTTCTTCAACGCCGCATTCAAAATGCAGCCGAGTATAAAGCAGGCTAAAGAAGGAACAACCCACCCTAAACCGATATGGTAAAACGGCAATGCGCGCTCTATGGCGGCGGCGGTGTCGGCATCCAATCCAAACGCAGCTTTATAGGCATCGAGCAAACCGACCATAAGGGCCGCCATCATGGTGCAGAAATAGACAATACGGCCGCCGCCGAACAGTTTATCCGTCAAAGCCAGCAGAATGATGACGATGGTCAGCGGATACAACAGCATCAGCATTGGAATGGAAAACTGCAAAATCGCTGAAAGGCCTTTATTGGCCAACAGGATAGACACCACCGTATTCAGTATCACAAAGACTTTATAAGAAATACCCGGGCAAAGACGGTTGAAATATTCGGCGCATGAAGTAATTAAGCCAACCGCCGTACTCAGACAAGCCAGCAGCACCATGACACCAAGCAACACAATACCGGCCGTACCGAAATAATGCTGTGCGGTTTTAGACAAAACCGACGCGCCGTTTTCCTGCAAGCCGATACCGGCCACACCTGTCGCACCCATATAGCCGATAAACAGGTAAACCACTGCCAGACAAGAAGCCGCCAACACGCCCGAAATCGTCGTGGTCTTCAGCAAATCCGCGCGGTTGTCCACGCCCATGGCGCGAACGGCATCGATGACGATAATGGCAAACACCAGCGAAGCCAGCGCGTCCATGGTGCCGTAGCCTTCCAAGATGCCTTTAACCAATGGATGCGCGGCAAAATCGCCTTGTGCAGTTTGTGGCATACCCATCGGGTTAATAGCGGCATAGCCGACCAATATTGCAATTGCCAGCAACAAAACGGGCGTAAGGATTTTACCGATACGGTCAACCAGTTTCCCCGGAGAAATCGACAGCCAATAAGTCATGCCGAAAAACACCAGACTGAATACGGCCAATGCGATGCTTTTCCAAGATTCATCAATGAAAGGAGAGATGGCGGTTTCAAAAGATACCGTTGCCGTACGCGGCATGGCAAACAAGGGGCCGATTGCCAGATAAAGCGCGGCGGCAAAAGTCACGCCGTACCAAGGCGCAACACGGGAAGCCAGCGCTTCCACATCGCGCGAGCCGGAATAGCCGACGGCAATCACGCCCAGCAATGGCAACCCCGCCCCGGTCAACAAAAAGCCGAACATTGCCGAAAGCCAGTTTTCACCGGCCTGCTGCCCCAAATAAGCCGGGTAAATTAAGTTACCTGCGCCGAAAAACAGTGCAAACAGCATCAAACCCACCGCCCATAAAGAGGCCTTGCTGCGACTTGTCATCGAATTCATCTTAAATTCTCTTTTTCCAAATACCTGTTATCGGTTTCATCGGCTTCAAGGCCGTCTGAAAGCATTTCGGCTTCGTTTGTTTCCAAACCGTCTTTCAGGCTGATTTCGATTTCGCCATAATTTTCCGACTGTACGATACGCACCAAGCCTTCTTTGGCCAGTTCCAGCAATGCAATAAAATTGACCACCACATATGCCGCGCCCTGCTCCGGCTTAAACAAATCGCTGAACTTGCTGATGCCGCTTTCGTTCAAACGGCGCAAAATCGCCGTCATCTGCGCGCGCACGGAAATGGTTTCCCGTACCACTTCATGACTGCGCGTATGCTTGGCACGCGACAAAATACCCAACCAAGCCTGCGTCAAATCGGCAACGTACACTTCCGGCAACTTCGCTTCGACCGCAATTTCCAGCGGCAAATACGCCCAAGCAAAATCACGTCCGGCGCGCGGCAACGCATCCAAGCCCTGAGCCGCCAGTTTCATCTGTTCGTAAGCCAACAGACGGCGCACCAACTCGGCACGCGGATCCGCCTCTTCATCCTCAACTTCTTCAGGACGCGGCAATAACAGGCGCGATTTAATTTCAATCAGCATTGCCGCCATCAGCAGGTATTCCGCCGCCAAATCAAACTGATATGCCTCCATTTGGGCAATATAGTGCAGATACTGCTCGGTAATCTTCACCATCGGAATATCGAGGACATCGATATTTTGCTTGCGGATAAGGTACAGCAGCAAATCCAACGGCCCTTGGAAGCTGCTCAATACCACCTTCAACGCATCAGGCGGAATAAACAAATCCTGCGGCACATCGGTAACAGGCTGACCGAACACCCACGCAACGGTATGTTCAGACGGCGTTGCGGCAGTGGAAGAAATAAGGTGTTCTGAAGGCATGGTTAAAGGGTCTTTTTCTTTTTAAGTTTAGTAAGAAGTTTCATCAACAAAAGGCCGTCTGAAACGAGGACAACCCGTTTTTAATATAGAAATCAGCGATTTTTACGATTGATTTGCAAAGAAACGATGGCGACGGCAAAGGTCTGGGCCAAGGCCATGCCCAACAGCGGCAGGCTGGCGAAAACCGTACCCGTCAGTACCGAACCAATATCTCGGGACAACACAAAACCATCCCTCGCCAGCATCGCCACCATCAAAGCCGACAACAGCAAACTTTCGCAGCCGACCAAAAACCAAATCATTTTAACCGAACGGCGTTTGCGCCATTTCATGATACCGGCGTGTACAAGGCTGAAGATCACGATAGACAGAAACGGATAAAGAAAAGTGGTGAACGGGCGGGTATAACCGCTTTGCACACACAAATAATCGCCCGGCAGCGTATTGCATTCCATCACATCGAGAAACATCGGATCAACGGCATACATCAACACGCCGAACCATACCGCATAAATCAGGCTGGCGATAAAGTAGGCTTTAAAAAATCGGCTCTTCACCATCTTCCCCTACCCCTCACTTCCGCCCTGCGATATACTCCACCGCAGCCTGCGCACAATACAGCCCAAACGAAGCCGTTACCAGCATACTCGCGCCATAGCCCGCGCAGGACAAACCTTGCGGCGCGGCATCGGTCGAACACGCTTCGCCGGATTGCGGCGGCGTAATATTCTCGGTTGAATAAACGCAAGGCACGCGCATTTTTTCTTTGGTATCGCGGCTGAAGCCGTAGCGTTTGCGCAAGGTGTAGCGCAAGTTGGAAAGCAGCGGATCGTGGGTAACGCGGCTCAAATCGGCGGTTTGAATCAACGCCGGATTTCTCTGTCCGCCCGCGCCGCCGCTGATAATAAACGGTTGTTTATGTTGCACGAAATACGCCGCCATCGCCGCTTTGACACGGATTTGGTCGATGGCATCGATGACGAAGTCAAAAGGCCGTCTGAAAAGCTCGTCCAGATTGTCTTCCGTCACAAAATCTTCGATTTCCGTCACTTCGCATTGCGGATTGATTTGGGCAATGCGTTCGCGCAAAGCGGTAATCTTTGCCTTACCGAAATCATCGGTCAAAGCGTGCAATTGGCGGTTGACATTGGATTCGGCAACATTGTCCAAATCAATCAGCGTTAAACGACCGATGCCGCTCCTCGCCAACGCCTCCACCGCCCACGAGCCGACGCCGCCGACGCCGACCACGCACACATGCGCGCGCGAAAAGCGCGCCAGCGCTTCGTCTCCGTAAAGTCTGGCAATACCGCCAAAGCGGCGCGAAGAAAGAAAAGCGGCGTCCTGCATAAGCAACCTTGTGATATATCAATAAATTAATGAAAAACGCGACAGGCGATTCGGACAGACATTATACTTGAAAGCAGATGGGCTGTTGTACCTGCCCGAAAGAGTTTATAATCGTTTCACATTCAGACAAGTTCTGATTTCATATTAAACGAAAGTGCCGCTACTCGGCGCAAAAGGAGAATGAATATGTACAAACATCTGGTTGTAGCCGTTGACGGTAGCGAGACCTCCCTCAATGCATTGAAACACGCCGCCGAACTGGCAAGCCTCAACAAAGCCCAACTGACTTTGGTTCACGTTGCCAACCCTGCCGAATACATGGCTTTGGCGCCTGAATTCCTGCAACACGAAAGCTACGAAGCCGCCGCCGTTGCCCAAGGCAACGAAGTTTTGGATTTCGCAGAAAAAACAGCGCGTGAAAACGGCGTTGAAAACATCGTAAAACACCTGTTGGTCGCCAACAAAGGCGCGCGCGAAATGGCGCAAGACTTGGTTGACTACGCCGACGAAAACGGCGCCGACCTGCTGGTACTCGGCACACACGGCCGCACCGGCCTGATGCACCTGCTGATGGGCAGCTTCGCCGAAACCGTAATGCGCCAAAGCCACCTGCCTCTGCTGATTATCCGCAGCAAAGCCGAAGAAGCATAATCAAGCATTGATTTAAAATAGCGAAAGGCCGTCTGAATATTTTTCAGACGGCCTTTTTTCACATGACAGCTTCAGCTTTTATTTCGCCATTTCTTTGAACACTTCGTGTGCCGCAGCAATGGTTTCGTCAATCAGCTCGGGCGTATGCGCGGCGGAAACAAAGCCGGCTTCATAAGCGGACGGGCCGAAGGCAACATTGCGGTCGAGCATACCGTGGAAGAAATGTTTGAAACCTTCAATATTGGAACGCGCCATATCGGCGTAGTTTTGCGGTGCATGGTTAGCAAAATACAGACCGAACATGCCGCCCACGCTGTCCGCCGTAAATTCAACGCCATGCGCTTTGGCCGCGTCGGCGATACCGTTGGCGAGGCGTTGGGTCAGGGCAGTCAGGTTTTCATAGAAGCCTTCGCGCTGAATGATTTCCAACGTTTTCAAACCGGCGGCAACCGCAATCGGGTTGCCGGACAATGTGCCTGCCTGATACACGCCGCCCAACGGGGAAATACATTCCATAATGTCTTTACGGCCGCCGAACGCCGCCAAAGGCATACCGCCGCCGATTACTTTGCCCATGGTGGTCAAATCAGGTTTGATGCCGTGCAAAGATTGCGCGCCGCCCAGCGCCACGCGGAAACCGGTCATCACTTCGTCGTAAATCAACACGGCACCGTGTTTTTCAGTCAATTCGCGCAAGGTTTTGACAAAGGCTTCAGACGGCCTAACCAGATTCATATTGCCGACAAAAGGCTCCAAAATCACACAGGCGATGTCATTGCCGCTTTGAGCAAAGGCTTCTTCCAGTTGGGCGATATTGTTGTATTCGAGTACCAAAGTGTGTTTGGTAAAGTCAGCAGGCACACCGGCGGAAGAAGGATTGCCAAACGTCAGCAGACCGCTGCCTGCTTTCACCAACAGGCTGTCGGAATGGCCGTGGTAGCAGCCTTCAAACTTGATGATTTTGTCGCGGCCGGTAAAACCGCGTGCCAGACGGATGGCGGTCATCGTCGCTTCCGTACCGGAGCTGACAAGGCGCAGCTGCTCGACCGACGGCATGATTTTGGCGATTTCTTCGGCAATGACAATTTCGCCTTCAGTCGGCGCACCAAACGACAAACCGCCCAATGCCGCTTCGCGCACAGCTTCAATGACTTCAGGATGGGCGTGGCCGACAATCGCAGGGCCCCAAGAGCCGACATAGTCGGTATAACGCGTGCCGTTTTCGTCCCAAACATACGCGCCTTCTGCCTTTTTGATAAAGCGTGGCACACCGCCGACGCTGCCGAATGCGCGCACAGGAGAGTTTACGCCGCCGGGAATAATGGCTTTGGCGCGGTTGAACAAGCTTTCATTACGGTTCATGGTCAATTCTTTCGTAAGAGGTCGTCTGAAAATCAAATTGATGCCATTTTAACACCAAATCCTTTTCAGACGGCCCAAGCTTCAAAATAAGAATCGGGCGCAAAATCAAAATTATTCTTTAAAAACAAACACTCTATCCACATTTTTCCTGCTTGTGCTATAATCCGCGACCTATTGAAACAATAAAAGAAAAGCATCATGTTACGCGGATTCATACTCAGCCTCGCCCTTTTGGCGTCCTCCCTCGTCCATGCACAACGCAGCCTGCCCGACGATATGGATGTGGCCGTCTTAAAGACTGTCGATTTACCTTATCTGAAAGTCAGCAAAGGTGGTTTTTCTTGGACGCGCCTGCTGACCTTGGGCATTGTGGACGGCAATGCGGCCAAACTGCAAATCACGCGCTTCACCAAAATCCACGATGAAAACGATCGTTTCATTCCTATGGGCCGCCTGCTGAATCAAACCGGCAAAGCCGTCGCGTTCAAATACAACGAAGAAAGCCGCCTCGTCCGCGAAATCTGGATTCTGACCGACGCTGAGGCCGACAGGTTTGCCGCTCACGCCAAAGCGCAAAAACAGGCGGAAGAATAACTTTCAGACGGCCCGGGTATTCAAAGGCCGTCTGAACCCTTTTACAACAAGCAAGTCAATCAAAACAAACCATGAAAAAAGTATTTATCCGCACCTTCGGGTGCCAAATGAACGAGTACGACAGCGAAAAAATGCTGTCCGTCCTCGCCGAAGAACACGGCGGCATCGAACAGGTTACCCAACCTGACGACGCCGACATCATCTTGTTCAACACCTGCTCCGTGCGTGAAAAAGCGCAAGAGAAAGTCTTCTCCGACTTAGGCCACGTACGTCCGCTCAAAGAGAAAAACCCAAACGTAATCATCGGCGTTGCCGGCTGCGTTGCCTCACAAGAAGGCGAAAACATCGTCAAACGCGCTCCGTATGTGGACGTGGTTTTCGGCCCGCAAACACTGCACCGCCTGCCCAAACTCATCGTCGACAAAGAAACCACCGGCCTGTCTCAAATCGACATTTCCTTCCCCGAAATCGAGAAATTCGACCACCTGCCGCCTGCGCGCGTAGAAGGCGGTTCGGCATTCATTTCCATTATGGAAGGCTGTTCCAAATACTGCTCTTACTGCGTCGTCCCTTACACCCGCGGCGAAGAATTCTCCCGTCCGCTCAACGACGTATTGACTGAAATTGCCGGTTTGGCGCAACAAGGCGTTAAAGAAATCAACCTCTTAGGCCAAAACGTCAATGCCTATCGCGGCGAAATGGAAAACGGCGAAATCTGCGACTTCGCCACTTTGTTGCGCATCGTCCACGAAATCCCGGGCATCGAACGCCTGCGCTTTACCACCAGCCATCCGCGCGAATTTACCGACGCGATTATCGAGTGCTACCGCGACCTGCCCAAGCTGGTTTCCCACCTGCACCTGCCGATTCAAAGCGGTTCCGACCGCGTATTGAGCGCGATGAAACGCGGTTATACCGCCTTGGAATACAAATCCATCATCCGCAAGCTGCGCGCCATCCGTCCTGATTTGTGCCTCAGCTCTGACTTTATCGTCGGCTTCCCGGGCGAGACCGAGCGCGAGTTCGAGCAAACCTTGAAACTGGTCAAAGACATCGCCTTTGACTTGAGCTTCGTCTTTATTTACAGTCCGCGCCCCGGTACGCCTGCCGCCAACCTGCACGACGACACGCCGCACGAAGAAAAAGTACGCCGCCTCGAAGCTTTGAACGAAGTTATCGAAGCCGAAACCGCACGCATCAACCAAACCATGGTCGGCACGGTTCAACGCTGCTTGGTCGAAGGCATTTCCAAAAAAGACCCCGACCAACTGCAAGCCCGTACCGCCAACAACCGCGTGGTCAACTTTACCGGCACACCCGACATGATCAACCAAATGATCGATTTGGAAATCACCGAAGCCTACACCTTCTCCTTGAAAGGCAAACCGGTATAAGCACACACAAACAAAGGCCGTCTGAAACTGTTCAGACGGCCTTTATCTTGGTTCGGCACGGCATTATCTGATTCATGTATTTTTATTACCCGAACAAAAGGCTTTTCAGTATAATACCGCCCGAAAATTCCCTTATCTGTTGAGAAGTTAAGGCCAAAAACCAAACTTTTTGCAGACCAATCCGACGATGCCGTCCCGCAAGCGGCTTTCCCAAAAGGAATATTTTTAAATGAGTTCTTCAAATCAAAGCGTTTTGGAACGATTGTTCAACCTGAGTGCCAATCAGACCAACGTCCGCACTGAAATCATGGCCGGTTTGACCACCTTCCTCGCCATGTGCTACATCATCATCGTCAACCCCCTGATTTTGGGCGAAACCGGCATGGATATGGGCGCAGTATTTGTGGCCACCTGTATCGCCTCCGCCATCGGCTGTTTCGTGATGGGCTTTGTCGGCAACTACCCGATCGCCCTCGCGCCGGGCATGGGTTTGAACGCCTACTTTACCTTTGCCGTCGTCAAAGGCATGGGCGTGGACTGGCGTGTGGCTTTGGGTGCCGTTTTCATTTCCGGCATCATTTTCATCCTGTTCAGCTTCTTTAAAGTGCGTGAAATGCTGGTCAACGCCCTGCCTATGGGCTTGAAAATGTCGATTGCCGCAGGTATCGGCCTCTTCTTGGCATTGATTGCGCTCAAAGGCGCAGGCGTGATTGTGGCCAATCCTGCCACATTGGTCGGCTTGGGCGACATCCACCAGCCTACCGCCCTGCTGGCGATGGCAGGCTTTGTCATGGTGGTTGCACTCGGCCACTTCCGCGTCAAAGGCTCCATCATCATTACCATTCTGACGCTGACCGCCGTCTCCACCGTCTTGGGCTTGAGCGAGTTCAAAGGCGTGGTCGGCGAAGTCCCAAGCATTGCGCCGACTTTCATGCAGATGGACTTCAAAGGCTTGTTTACCGTCAGCATGGTCAGCGTGATTTTTGTATTCTTCCTGGTTGACCTGTTTGACTCTACCGGCACCTTGGTCGGCGTTTCCCACCGCGCAGGCCTGTTGCAAGACGGCAAACTGCCGCGTTTGAAACGCGCCCTGCTTGCCGACTCAACCGCCATCGTCGCCGGTGCCGCCTTGGGTACGTCTTCTACTACCCCTTATGTTGAAAGCGCGGCAGGTGTTTCTGCCGGCGGCCGCACCGGCCTGACTGCCGTTACCGTCGGCGTACTGATGCTGGCCTGTCTGATTTTCTCGCCGCTGGTTCAAAGCATTCCTGCATTCGCTACCGCTCCCGCCCTGCTCTATGTTGGCGCGCAAATGTTACGCAGCGCGCGCGAAATCGATTGGGACGACATGACCGAAGCCGCACCGGCATTCCTGACCATCGTCTTCATGCCGTTTACCTACTCGATTGCCGACGGTATTGCGTTTGGCTTTATCAGCTACGCACTCATCAAACTCTTGTGCAACCGCACTCAAGACGTACCGCCTATGGTATGGATTGTCGCCGTGTTGTGGGCATTGAAATTCTGGTTCTTGGGTTAAACTGTTCAAAAGAACAGGCCGTCTGAAAACTTTTCAGACGGCCTGTTTTATTTTACCCAGCGTTTAAAGCTGTCGGTAAAAGATTATTTTTTCACTTTTTTAGCGGCAGGTTTAGCGGCAGCTTTCGCGCCTTTGTCCAATGCGCAGAAGCGGGTAACGATTTGATCAACCACTTCTTGTTTGCCGTTTACTTCGGTAGTACCGCGGATAGTCAGCATGTTGCCGTCAACTTTGTCCACGTTGGCTGCAGTAGCTGCTTCAGCAATCCAAGCAACGTTACCGCCCCAGAATGCGTTTACATCTTTGCTGCTGTCAGTGATACGGAACAGGTTTTCAGTTACTTGACCTTTGTATTTTACTTGAGCGGCAACAACTTCGTTGCCTTTGAAGCCGTACATGACGCTCAGAGGCTCTTTGCCGTCTTTACCGCATTTGTAGTGAACTTCTTTAGTACCGTCGATAGAGTCCACTTTCAAAGTATTAGGTACTGGAGCTTGAGCTTGTTGAGCCTGAGCTTGAGTTTGTTGTTGCGCAGTAGGAGCAGCTTTGGCTTCAGGTTTGGCTTTAGAACCGCTGCTACATGCAGTCAGGGCAACAGCCGCCAAAACGGCAGGAACGATTAATTTAACATTCATATTCATAATTGACTCCCAAATGGTTTCAATAAAAAACCGGCAAACGCCGGCTGACATTTACACATTAACAGAGATATTCCGTCTTGTCTTTATCTCAGACGGCATTTTTTAAGAAAAGTTCAAATAAATATTTTTATTCTATAAAATCAAGAAATTATAAATATGAAAT
Source organism: Neisseria sp. HMSC078C12 (assembly GCF_001838065.1). Lineage (NCBI taxonomy): Bacteria > Pseudomonadati > Pseudomonadota > Betaproteobacteria > Neisseriales > Neisseriaceae > Neisseria > Neisseria sp. HMSC078C12. The sequence continues at coordinate 147,514 of NZ_KV835608.1, forward strand.
CATGTAAATTCAGGTTTGGGAATTTTTAAGATAAATACTATTGTCAATAAATCGGGTTTTGACAATAGTAAAATAAGATTGAAAAGCGCATAGAAACGACAAAATTCAGGGCAATTGATTTTACACACTTCTGTCTCTTGAGTTGCCGTGAGTTTCAGACGGCCTTCAACACAAACAAGAAATGCAATAAAAAAACGCAATCTAAAACAGATTGCGTTTTTTTGAAAACTGGCACGCCCACGGGGAATCGAACCCCGGTTACCGCCGTGAAAGGGCGATGTCCTAACCGCTAGACGATGGGCGCGGATAAATCTTGTGGCGCACCCGGAGCGATTCGAACGCCCGACCCTCTGGTTCGTAGCCAGATACTCTATCCAACTGAGCTACGGGTGCATCCTCATCACTTCGCTAGTGCGCTGTGAATCAAGAAGACCGAATAATATAGGCTTTACTAAAACCTGTCTACCCTTTTCACGGATATTTTTTATATTTTTATTTAACTATTTGAAATTAAATAATATAAAATTAACGCAAAATCCCTACTCCTGACAAATCCTGCGCCATTTTGGCGGCAGAGTTATCGGTCATGCCGCCGACAAAATCCAAAATCTTCATATAGGCTTGATACAGACTGTCTTCAGGAAGAATAGGATTGTGCTTTTTCAATAATTCCAACGCCAAAGACTGACGCGTTGCCAACTGTTTTTCTGCAATCAGGGCATAAGCGGCAGGGACAAGCAAATCCAAGATAGAGCCTAAGCATGGGAACGTGGCGATTTCGGTCAAGAGTTTGGTGTGATGGCGGAAAATCCGTGTTTGCGCCAATTCTTTCGCTTTTGCCAAAGTATTTTGCACTTGCGGGCTACACAGAGCCAGCAAATCTTTGCCTTTGAATGTTCCGTCCAACAAGTCGGACTGATGCAGCATAAAGGTTTGCGCAACATCATCAATCGCCTTGCCGATCGCAATGCCGCGCAACATGGCGCAACGCTGACGGCTGGAGCTGGCGTGCCACGCGCTTTCGGCAAAGGTCAGCTCGGATAAGATACTTTCTACTTCCGTATCCGTGAGCAAATCCAATTCGACAGCATCTTCCAAGTCCAGCAAGGCATAGCAAATATCGTCGGCGGCCTCCATCAAATAAGACAAAGGATGGCGCGCCCAGCTGTCTGCTCCTGCGGAAACCAGCCCCAATTCGTCGGCAACTTGACGGATAAACGGCAACTCGGTTTGATAAATATTGAATTTTTTTCTGCCGTTCGGATGTTGCGTTGTCCACGGATACTTCAACAATGCGCCGATGGCTGCCGCAGTCAGGCGCATTCCGCCCGCCTCGGGATACATTTCAAGGCTGGCGACGATACGCAGGCTATGCGCATTGCCTTCATAGGTTTGAATGTCGTTGCGTTCCGCTTCGTTTAATGTGTTCAGATAAATTTGATGTTCAGGCCGTCTGAACCAATCACGCAAAGCATCTTCACCGGTATGGCCAAACGGCGGATTGCCCAAATCATGCGCCAAACAGGCAACCTGCACCACGGCACCAATATCGCTGGGCGTATTGCCCTGCGGCAGAAAACCGCCGTTGTGCAACATCACGCCCACGCGGTTACCCAAGCTCCTGCCCACGCTGGCTACTTCAACGCTGTGCGTCAGGCGGTTGTGCGTCAAGTCATGTTGCGCCAGCGGATGCACTTGCGTTTTTCGGCCAAGGCGGCGGAAGGCTCCGGAAAAAACAACCCGGTCGTAGTCGATGTGAAAATCTGTACGCAAGGCATCGGCACCTTCCTGAGTCGAAGGGGTAACGGTCGGCACGATTTCGCCGTTTTTGGGACGGAAGCGTTGGGTGGACAATAAGTTTTGCCAATTCATTCGGGTATTCATAAGCGTTTCCTAAAATGAAGCAAAGGCCGTCTGAAACATATTCAGACGGCCTTATGTTTATTTACCGCGCATCAATTCAAAGAAATCGTCATTGTTTTTGGAGTCTTTGAGTTTGCCCACCAAAAACTCGGTCGCTTCGATTTCATCCATCGGATGCAGGAATTTACGCAAGAGCCACATACGCTGCAACTGATCGTTCGGCACCAGCAATTCTTCACGGCGCGTACCGGATTTATTGATGCTGATGGCCGGGAACAGGCGTTTTTCTGCCATACGGCGGTCAAGGTGCAATTCCATATTGCCCGTACCTTTGAACTCTTCGTAAATCACGTCGTCCATGCGGCTGCCGGTTTCAACAAGCGCTGTCGCAATAATGGTAAGCGAACCGCCTTCTTCCACATTACGCGCGGCACCGAAGAAGCGTTTCGGACGGTGCAAAGCGTTGGCATCGACACCGCCAGTCAGAATTTTGCCCGAAGTCGGCACGACGGTATTGTAGGCACGCGCCAAACGGGTAATCGAATCCAGCAGGATGACCACGTCTTTTTTGTGTTCGACCATACGTTTGGCTTTTTCAATCACCATCTCGGCCACTTGTACATGGCGTTGCGCAGGCTCGTCAAACGTAGAGGAAACCACTTCGCCGCGTACAGAACGGCTCATTTCGGTCACTTCTTCCGGACGCTCGTCAATCAACAGGACAATCAACTCGACATCGGGATAATTGGCGGTAATGGCGTGGGCAATGTTTTGCAACATCACGGTTTTGCCAGTTTTAGGCGGCGCAACCAACAATGCACGTTGGCCTTTACCAATTGGGGAAACCAAGTCGATGGCGCGGCCGGTCAGATTCTCTTCGGCTTTGATGTCGCGCTCGAGTTTGAATTGTTCGGTTGGGAATAAAGGCGTGAGGTTTTCAAAAAGGATTTTGTGTTTGCAGACTTCGGGCGGATCGCCGTTGATGGTATCAAGGCGGACAAGCGCGAAATAGCGCTCGTTGTCTTTCGGCACGCGCACGCTGCCTTCGATGGTGTCGCCGGTGTGCAGATTGAAGCGGCGGATTTGCGTGGGCGAAACATAAATATCGTCAGGGCCGGCAAGATAAGAAGTATCTGCGCTGCGCAGGAAACCGAAGCCGTCGGGCAGAATTTCGAGTGTGCCGGAACAGGTAAAGCTGACATTCTGCTTCATCATCTGGCGGACGATGGCAAAAACGAGGTCTTGTTTGCGGAAACGGTTGGCGTTTTCAATGCCATGTTCTTCTGCCATTTCCAAAAGTTTGGAAATGTGGAGGGTTTGGAGTTCTGAAACGTGCATAGTATTGATATATTTTGGATGGTATCAGAGAGATGGCACACAGGCCGTCTGAAAGTATGAAATCGTGCCGCAGGATACGGTAGATTTTTGAGAAAGTTGAATTTTAGGCAGTTGGAGGCAGGGTGTCAAATTTTTAAATCGAACGTTGAGCCGAGACCATAATCTTACCCTGCAATAAGATTAGGGCCGGCAACAGCTTGGCAATCGCAACCCTATCGCCCAAAATCCGAGTATTTACCCAACTTCAGACGGCCCTCTGCCCGTACCGCATCAGCGTCATGCCGCCGACCGCCGCCGCGCAGCCCGCAACCAGCGAAATATGCAGCGGTTCGCCCAAGACCCACGCCGAAGACAGCACACCGAAAATCGGCACAAGCGTAATATACGCCGCCGCGCTGCCTGCACCCAAAGTCTTTACGCCTTCGAAATACCACGCATAGGCCAATACCGTCGCACCAATGACCAGCCACGCCAAGGCTGTCCAACCGCGCCCATCCATTGCCGCTATCGCCTCAAACGGCATTCCGTCCGTCCACAACGCCACCACCGACAACATCAACGCACCAATAAACGACGTTGCCGTCGTTACCGTCAGCGCATCTATCCCGCGCAAAACCGCGCGACCGATTAAGGTATAAGCCGCCCAACAGACCACGCAGCCGAAAATCAGCCACTCCCCCGCCTTGATGCCGCCCGACAATACCGTCAACGGCTGCCCTTGCGTTACCACCATAATGGCACCGCCGACCGCCAGCAGCATACCCGCCAAAATCTTCGCATTTAAACGCTCGCCGAAAAACCAAGTTGCCAACAGCAGCGTCAACACAGGGTTCACCGCCACGACCACCGCCGCCTTGCCTGCCGGCATAGTCTGCAAACCCAGCATAAAAAACACCGCATAGCCGCACACGCCGACGGAAGCAGCCGCCGTCAAACCCAGCCATTGCCGCGCCGTCAAAGCCGCCAAAGTCGTGAACCTGCTGCGCGCAAACAACCAGCCCAACAACAAAACCGAAGCCAAGACAAACCGAACCGCCCCGCCCGTCAGCGGCGGCAGCGACTGCCCCAACATCCGCCCCATTGGCCAGGACGCGCCCCACAACACCGCCATTCCCAGCAGTTTCAAATGTACAGAATAACGTTCCATCTCATCCCTTTTATCGACAAAGGCCGTCTGAAAACCCGATTTCACGTTTTCAGACGGCCTTCAATATAGCGACTGCAAACAGATTACTTAGGCTGCCAAGAATCTTTCAGCGTTACCGTGCGGTTGAACACCGGCGTGTCTTTGCTGTGGTCTTTGCGGTCGGTGACGAAATAGCCGATACGCTCGAACTGCCAACGGCTTTCCGCCGGTAAATCTTTTGCGACAGGTTCGGCGTAGGCGGTGATTTCCTTGATGGATTCAGGGTTGAGGAAATCGGTAAACGGCAGATAGTTGCCGTCTTCGCCGCGCACGGCATCGGGACGCTCGACGGTAAAGAGGCGGTCGTACAGGCGAACTTTGATTTCTGCTGCGTGTTCGGCGGAAACCCAGTGAATCACGCCTTTGACTTTTCGGCCTTCGGGATTTTTACCCAAGGTATCGTGGTCGATGCTGCATTTGAGTTCGACCACATTGCCTGCCTCGTCTTTTACCACTTCATCGCACTTGATGACATAACCGTGGCGCAAGCGCACTTCACCGCCGGGAATCAGGCGTTTGAAGCCTTTGGGCGGATTTTCGGCAAAGTCGTCGGCTTCGATGTAGATGGTTTGTGAAACAGGTACTTCGCGATCGCCCATTTCTTCGTGGTTCGGATGGTACGCGGCACGGCGGCTTTGGGTTTTGCCGGCTTCAAAGTTGGTCAGGGTTACTTTGAGCGGGTTCAAGACCGCCATCAGGCGCGGCGCGGAGTTTTCCAGCTCTTCACGAATCGCGCCTTCCAACACGCTCATGTCGACGATGTTTTCAGATTTGGAAATACCGGCGCGTTTAGCAAACAGGCGCAGGCCTTCGGGTGTGTAGCCGCGCCGCCGCATGCCGGAAATGGTGGGCATGCGTGGGTCGTCCCAGCCGGAAACATGGCCGTCTGAAACCAGTTGGTTCAGCTTGCGTTTGGAGGTGATGGAATACAAAAGCTCCAAACGGGAAAACTCGTATTGGCGCGGACGTGTGGCGTGCGGCGCAGGAATGTTGTCCAACACCCAGTCGTACAACGGGCGGTGGGCTTCAAATTCGAGCGTACACAAGGAATGCGTGATGCCTTCGATGGCATCGGAAATGCAGTGCGTGTAGTCGTACATCGGGTAGATGCACCATTTGTCGCCGGTATTGTGGTGATGGGCGCGGCGGATACGGTAGATGACGGGGTCGCGCATATTGATGTTGCCTGATGCCATGTCGATTTTCAGGCGCAGGGTTTTGCTACCGTCTGGAAATTCGCCGTTTTTCATGCGCGTGAACAGGTCGAGGTTTTCTTCGACGCTGCGGTCGCGATAAGGGCTGTTTTTGCCCGCTTCAGTCAGCGTGCCGCGGTATTCGCGCATTTCTTCGGGCGTCAAATCATCGACATAGGCTTTACCGTCTTTGATTAAGCCGACGGCGTAGTCGTAAAGCTGGTCGAAATAATTGGAAGCGAAACGCGGCTCGCCCGCCCAATGGAAACCGAGCCACTCGACGTCTTCTTTGATGGCGTTGACGTATTCGTCGTTTTCTTTTTCGGGGTTGGTATCGTCGAAACGCAGGTTGCACAAGCCGTCGTAAATATACGCCAAACCGAAGTTCAGGCAGATGGATTTGGCGTGGCCGATATGCAGATAGCCGTTCGGCTCGGGCGGAAAACGGGTTTGGATGGCTGTATGCTTACCGCTTTTGAGGTCTTCTTCGATGATGGTGCGGATAAAGTGGTTGTCCGCGAATTGGTCTTTATTCAACATAATATTTCTTTGATGGGAAAATGATTTTCTGTTTTCAGACGGCCTGGGCATTCAATCAGGCCGTCTGAAAGGAATGGAATGATGGCTTAATTGTACCCGACTTGGCTACTTTGATACAGGGTCGGCAACCTGCCACGCTACGCCGCGCTCATTTAGGGTTTTCTGCATGGCGGCGGATGGTGTGCGGTCGGTAAACAGCTTATCGAATGCGCCGATATCGCCCAGTCTGACCAAGGCATTGCTGTTGAACTTGCTGTGGTCGACGCCGAGATAGCGCACGCGGGCATTGTTCACCATTGCCTGCATGACGCTGACTTCCTTGTAGTCGTCATCCAAAAGCGAGCCATCGTTTTCTATGCCGTGGGTACTCATGATGGCATAGTCGACTTTGAATTGGTTGATGAAATCGACAGTCGCCACGCCCGTAATACCGCCGTCCAAGGGGCGGACCACGCCGGAAGCGATGATGACCGTGTAGTCGGTACGCGCCGCGGTGATGGAGGCGGCGTAGATATTGTTGGTGATAATCCGCAGGTTTTTACGCTGTCTGACCAACTCGGCGGCGACGGCTTCCATGGTTGTGCCGATGCTGATAAAGAGCGAGGCATTGTCGGGAATGGTGGAAGCAATCAGCCGGGCAATGGCGTTTTTTTCCTGCTGCTGATGGTTGCGCCGCTCCTGCCCTGCCGTTACGACTGAAACGTCGCCCAAAGACGCGCCACCGTGATAGCGTTTGAGCTGTCCGGTTTCGCTCAATTCCTGCACATCGCGGCGTATGGTTTGCGGCGTCACATCCAAATTCGCCGCCAGCTCTTCCACCGTCATGAAGTTATGTTCGCGGATAAGGGTGAGGATATGTTCGTGTCTTTGGATTTTGGGTTTCATGGCGTTTTGCTTTGCAGGGATAAACCAATGGCCGTCTGAATATTTCAGACGGCCTTTTTATTGTCAAACCGATTACATTTCGAGTTTCTGTTCCAAGCGTTCGATGCACGCGCTCAAGTGGCGGCGCATGACTTTGGTCACACGGTTGCGCTTGCCGGCCACCAATAAATCGAGGATTTCGCGGTGTTCATGGTGCGAATTGGAATTGATGGTGCGCTTTTCTTTGCGAAGCGGATCGGAAACGGCCACAATCAGTGAAGAACGTGCGCACAAGGTATTCATGATTTCAAACAGGACATCGTTGTCCAGCAACCGCGCCAATTCGACATGGAAGGCATTAGACAGTCGGTTCCAACCCACGCGGTCGCCGCTTTCGGAGGCTGCGGCCTCTTGCTCAATCATGGCGTAAAGCGGTTGCAGGCGCGTTTCCAAATCAGGCATATCGATGAGGACGCTCAAAATCATGCTTTCCATTTCGATACGCGTGTTGAACACGTCTTTCATTTCTTTCAAGTCCGGCACATGGACAAATGCGCCGCGGTTGGGCTGCAAATCGACGATTTTGTCGTGCGCCAAAAGCGATAATGCGCCACGCACGGTATTGCGCGAGCAAACCATTTGCCGGCACAGCTCGGACTCGGTCAGTTTTTTACCCGGCAGCAGCAGATGGTCGGTAATGCCGTCCAAAATCAATGCGTACACGCGGAAGAGTTCGGAATCGTGACGTTCTTCCAAAATAAGCGATGAAGTTGCAGGCGCAACGTTGGTATTATTTTCGTAATCCATAATGTTTCCCCAGTATTTGTGTTGAGGCGCAATGGCTTGCAGACCTGCATATTTCAGGGTTGGTTAAAATATAATTAAAAATTGTTGACAATGTTAAACGAAACTTGCACAATGAGGTCAACAAGCCAAGTTATAAAGGCTGATAGAGTGAGAGAAAAAGGAATAAAAAGCAAGCAGATATATTCATGTTAATGCGTGAATATATCTGCTTTTTTTGTGGGTAGCCGGTTCACGCTCCGGCTTTTTCCTTGAAAACCGCCCTATTCTGCTTCGACAATTTCGAAGCTGTGGCTCATTTTTGCCGCTTTGCCCAGCATAATCGATGCGGAGCAATATTTTTCGGCAGACATCTGTACGGCGCGTTCAATCGCGCTTTCTTGCAAATCCCGACCATACACTTTGAAGTGGATATGGATTTCGGTAAACACGCGCGGCGCGGTGTCGGCACGTTTGGCAGTCACTTCGGCACGGCAGTCGGTGATTTTTTGGCGTTGTTTCTCGGCAATCATCACCACATCGATGCTGGAACAGCCTGCTACACCCAACAACAGCATTTCCATCGGGCTGGGGCCGCGTTTGACTTCGCCTTCAGCCGCCGCGCCTTCCATTACGACGCTGTGTCCGTTTGCCGTCGTGCCGACGAAGCACATTCCGTCTATCCATTTTGAAGTCACTTGCATGGTGTGTTTTTCATCCGTAAAAGCATTAATCTGATATTGTAAACAATTCCCAGTAATAAACCTAGTCAGGCCGTCTGAAAAATACAATCCATTACAATCGGGCCGAACGCGTTATTCGTCCCGATACGCCCAATGGTTGACCGGCCCGTGCCCTGCCCCGATGCCCAAAGGATGGGAAATGGCGGCGGCAATATAGTTTTTTGCCGTTTGAACCGCCTCGGACACGCTAAACCCTTTTGCCAGCTCGGCAGTAATGCAGGCAGAAAACGTGCAGCCTGTGCCATGCGTATGCGGCGTTGGGAAACGTTTGCTGTTCAGCTCGATGGTTTCGTTCGGCGTAAACAGCCAGTCGGTGCAATATTCGCTTTGGCTGTCGGCAAGATGGCCGCCTTTAATCACCACATTTTTCACGCCCCAATCCTGAAGAATTTTGGCGGCGCGTTCCGCATCTTGGCGGTTTTCAATATTGATGCCCGTCAAGGCCTGCGCTTCGGGCAGATTGGGGGTCAAGACATCCATATGCGGCAGCAACAGGCGTTTCATGGCTTCGACGGCTGAGTTTTCCAACAACGGCGCGCCGCCTTTGGCAATCATGACCGGATCCAACACGCGTTTGCCGAAGTCGCATTCGGCGGTTTGTTCCGCCACGCATTCGATGATTTCCGCCGTACCCAGCATGCCGATTTTATAAGCGCGGATTTGAAAATCCTCCTGAATCGCGGCAATCTGCTCGGCAATCATGTCGGTCGGTATCGGATGCACCGCCGATACGCCCAAAGTATTTTGTGCGGTAACCGCTGTCAGTACGCTGGTGCCGAACACGCCGCGCATTTGAAATGTCTTCAAATCCGCCTGTATGCCTGCGCCACCGCCGGAATCGGAGCCGGCAATCGTCAGCGTTTGAATAAAAAGTTCGTCCATCGTGTCCTCCTGTTTTTCAGACGGCCTTTTGTTTATCGTTGTTGAAAGCCGTTTTGGTTTTATCCGCAAACAAAGGCGCGCCGTTTATCTTTCCGAAAGCCTTATTTGTTGTTTTACCCAAAACAAACGCATGTTCTCGGGCGGAATATCTTAACAAACAAAAGGCCGTCTGAAAACTATTTTCATTTTCAGACGGCCTGTTCAATGTTAAACCTATTCAGGCTTAATCTTCGTATGCGTCAATCGGCAAGCAGGAGCAAACCAGATTGCGGTCGCCATAGACCTCATCCAAACGTTTCACACTCGGCCAAAATTTGTTTTCACGCACGAACGGCAACGGGAAGACGGCTTCTTCGCGAGAATATGGATGCGCCCATTCACCGGTTACGTCGGCGGCGGTGTGCGGAGCATTCACCAGCGGGTTGTCGTCTTTCGGCCATTCACCGCGCTCGACTTTCAGCACTTCCTGTTTGATTTGTTTCAGGGCGGCGATGAAGCGGTCGAGTTCGGCTTTGCTTTCGCTCTCGGTCGGCTCGATCATCAGCGTGCCGGCAACGGGGAAGGAAACCGTCGGGGCGTGGAAACCGTAATCCATCAGGCGTTTGGCGATGTCGGTTTCGGTGATGCCGCTTTCGGCTTTGAGCGGACGCAAATCAACGATACATTCGTGCGCAACGCGGCCGTTTTTGCCTGTATACAGAATCGGATAGTCTTCGCTCAGACGTTTGGCGACATAGTTGGCGTTGAGCAATGCCCAGCGCGTTGCCTGTTCCATGCCTTGTTTGCCCATCATGGTCAGGTACATCCAAGTAATCGGCAGGATGGACGCAGAACCGAAGGCCGCAGCAGCAACGGCGGTTTGGTCGGCACTGGCGCTGTGGGTGTCGGTCAAAGCGTGTCCCGGTGCAAACGGAGCGAGGTGGGCTTTCAAACCGATAGGGCCGACGCCCGGGCCGCCGCCGCCGTGAGGGATGCAGAAGGTTTTGTGCAGGTTCATGTGCAACACGTCCGCACCAACTTCGGCAGGCTGCATGATGCCGATTTGGGCGTTGAGGTTGGCGCCGTCCATGTAAACCTGTCCGCCGTTTTCATGGATGATGCGGCAGATGTCGCGGATGCCTTCTTCGTACACGCCGTGGGTGGATGGGTAGGTAATCATGATGGCGGACAAAGCGTCGCGGTGTTGCTCGGCTTTGGCTTTCAAATCGTCGATGTTGACGTTGCCGTGTTCGTCGGTATCGACAACGACGACTTTCAAACCCAGCATGGCGGCGGTGGCGGGGTTGGTGCCGTGGGCGGATTTGGGAATCAGGCAGATGTTGCGGTGTCCCTCGCCGTTGGCTTCTTGATAGCGGCGGATGGACAGCATGCCGCTGTATTCACCCTGCGCGCCGGAGTTGGGCTGGAAGGAAATCGCGTCAAAGCCGGTGATGGCTTTCAGGCTGTTTTCCATGTCGGTCAAGAGTTCGCGGTAGCCTGCGGCCTGGTCTTTGGGGGCGTAAGGGTGGATGTCGGTGAACTCTGCCCAAGTAATCGGCAACATTTCCGCAGTCGCATTGAGCTTCATGGTGCAGCTACCGAGCGAAATCATACTGCGGTTCATCGCCAAATCGCGGTCTTCGAGTTTTTTCAGGTAGCGCAGCATTTCGTGTTCGGTGTGGTAACGGTTGAACACGGGATGTTGCAGAATATCGTCTTGACGCAGCAACTCGGCGTTCAGACGGCCTTTGACGTCATCGGCAAATGTAGCCGTATCTTTGCCGGTAAACGCGCGGTACAAATCAGTTAAATCTTCGCGTGTCGAAGTTTCATGGAAGGCTGCCGCAACTTGAGTATCGTTGACGCGGCGCAGGTTGTAACCCGACTCCAAAGCAGCAGCGAACACTTGGTCTGCTTTCTCTTTGCTGCCGAAATCAACGGTAACGGTATCGAAGAAGACTTTGTGAACCACTTTGAGGCCGTCTAAAACCAGCGCATCGGCAAAGGCAGAAGCCAACGCATGAATACGGTTGGCAATGCGTTTCACGCCTTCGGGGCCGTGGTAAACGGCGTACATGCCGGCCAAGTTCGCCAGCAATGCCTGCGCGGTACAAATATTGGATGTCGCTTTTTCGCGGCGGATGTGTTGTTCGCGGGTGGACAACGCCATGCGCAAGGCAGGTTTGCCCGATGCGTCTTTGGATACGCCGATGATGCGGCCCGGGGCGGAACGCTTGAACTCGTCTTTAAACGCGAAATAGGCGGCGTGCGGACCGCCGAAACCCATCGGTACGCCGAAGCGTTGCGTGTTGCCCAAAGCAATATCCGAGCCCAATTCGGCAGGCGATTTCAGCAAAATCAAGCTCATGATGTCGGCGGCAACGGCCACGATTGTGCCTTTGGCTTTCAGATGGCCGATAACGTCCTGCAAGTCTTGCACGTCACCGTCTTTACCGACGTATTGGAACAGCGCGCCAAAGTATTCGCCTTCATCCGCTTGGGCAAAATCGCCGACCACCAGCTCGAAGCCGAAATATTTGGCGCGGGTTTTCATTACGTCCAAAGTCTGCGGATACACGCGCGCATCCACAAAGAAACGCTCAGATTTCACCTTGCCCACGCGGTGCGCCATCGCCATCGCTTCGGCGGCAGCGGTTGCCTCGTCCAGCAAAGACGCGCCTGCCACAGGGAAACCGGTCAAATCAATGCACACCTGCTGGAAGTTCAACAACGCTTCCAAACGCCCCTGCGCGATTTCCGCCTGATACGGCGTGTAGGCGGTGTACCAGCCCGGATTTTCCAACACGTTGCGCAAAATCACGTTCGGCACACGAGTCGGGTAATAACCCAAACCGATATAGGATTTGTTGATCACGTTTTTCGACGCAATGCCTTTCAATTTCGCCAATGCGTCCGCCTCGGTCAAAGCCTCGGGCAAATCGAGTTCGGACGGCATACGGATGCTTTGCGGCACGGTGTTGCCAACAAAATCGTCCATACTCTTCTCACCGAGCGCTTCCAAAAGCGCAGCCTCGTCGCCGAAACTCAAATGGCGCGCGGCAAATTCGTTCGGGTTGAACAATTCAGATAGTTTCATTTCTACTCCTTTTTTGTTATCGGTATCAAAACCGCTTTTTCTTTCAGATGTTGTTTCAGACGGCCTCCGCCCACTTCGGACGACATGCCAATATTTCCCTATAAACCGGACAGCTTTCCACATGCGCGCCGGGCAGGTAGCCGGTACTCATCAGAAATTCGCCGACGATTTCGCCGCCGACAAATTTGAAATGTTTTTTAAACAGCTTCACCCATTCAGCCTTGTCGAGCGGATGGTGTGCATCCAGCCAGTTTTTGAATGAGCCGTATTCTTGCTGTATTTGTTTGATTTGTCGCGCGTTATAAATGGCTGCGTTGATTTTCAGGCGGTTGCGGACGATGCCTGCGTCGGCAAGCAGCCGCTCAATATCGGCTTCGTCAAATGCGGCGACCGTATCAATGTCGAAACCTTTAAATGCCGTCTGAAATGCCTGCTGCTTCTTCAGCATCAGCGTCCAGCTCAAACCCGCCTGATTGATTTCCAACACCAGCCGCTCAAACAATTCATTGTCGTCCTCAATCGGAAAACCGTATTGCGTGTCGTGATAATGTTTGTTGGGGTTGTCCGTATCGTCGGGAAGCATGTCGACAAATTCGCAGTAATTCATGTTTACTGAGGAAAAATTGAAACAAAGGCCGTCTGAAAGCATTTTTCAGACGACCTAAGACCTGCAATATCAAACAGGCGCAAAACCTGTTTGGATGTTTGCAAAAATCAAGCTACTTCGCCTGCGTATTGTTCGGCAGTCAGCAGACCGTCGTAATCGGCAGGGTTGGCAGGTTTGATTTTGAAGAACCAGCCTGCGCCGTAAGGGTCGCTGTTGGCAGTTTCCGGCGCGCTGGGCAAATCTTCGTTGACGGCAACGACTTCGCCTGCAATCGGCGCGTACACGTCGGACGCAGCTTTCACAGACTCAACCACACCGGCTTGCTCTTCGGCAGCCAGATTTGCACCGACTTCGGGCAGCTCGACGAACACGATGTCGCCCAACAGCTCTTGCGCGTGATGGGTAATGCCGACAGTGATGGTACCGTCTTCTTCAAGGCGCAGCCATTCGTGGCTGGCAACGTATTTCAGTTCGGCTGGGATGTTGCTCATGGTTTGATTCTCCTTTAAGAACGGTTTAATTTAGCTAGTAGTGAATCTTGCGATACTCTCCTACTAAGTGTAAGTGTATAAGCAAACCTTACAAACAAAAAACTTTATGAATCCAAGTATCTGAATCTGAATATTGGTATGGGCCATGAATAGAAGCCGAGCAGCCATGTAAATCAACAATTCTTTCCAAATGCTTGAATTGCACTTTCCAATCTACATAAACTCTCCATTCTTCAAAATCAATATCTTTCACAATACCCAACGCTCTAACTTCCATTTTTTGTTCAGGTACACTATGAATTTTCTTTACTGCTATCTTATCTCCAGTAGAAATCTCCTTGAATTTTTCAATCTGCCTTTCTATTGAATTTGGTCCTTTACTTTCTTCCCCCGTTGGAACCTTCTTATTCCAACAATACCAATAACCCCGTTCTATAAAGCTCTCTAAGGCATCATCCACACCACCAAACATAGCACCTACAATCCAATAATTCATCACAACAAACTTTCTTTTTTATTTGAATACCATTTCTAACTTCTTAATTTAGGTAAATCAATACCCATTTTTTATTTCAGACGGCCTTAACTTTGACAAAGGCCGTCTGAAACCGCATCAGTCAAACTGTTTCTGTCCGTTGCGCACAAACGGCAGCTTCAATACGCGCACGTCCACTTCCTTGCCGCGTATCAGCACTTTGGCGGTATCGCCGTCAAAATCTTTCGGCACGCGGGCGATGGCGATGGATTGTTTCAGGCTGGGCGAGAATACGCCGCTGGTGGTTTCGCCTTTGCCTTTGTCGGTCAACACTTCCATATGCGCGCGCAGGATGCCGCCTTTGTCGAGCAGCAAACCGACTTGTTTGACGGCAACACCTTTTTCTTTCAATGCCAGCAAGGCTGCTTTGCCGACGAAGTCGCGGTTTTCGTCTTTCAAGTCAACGGTCCAACCCATGCCTGCTTCGAGCGGGCTGGTATTGTCGTCCATATCGTTGCCGTAGAGGTTCATACCGGCTTCCATGCGCAGGGTGTCGCGCGCGCCGAGGCCGCAGGGCTGTACGCCGGCTTGTTGCAGGGCTTTGAAGAATGCGACGGCTTCGGTGCCGGGCAGGATGACTTCGACGCCGTCTTCGCCGGTGTAGCCGGTGCGGGCGACAAACCAATCGTTGCCCAAATCTGCGCCTTGGAACGGTTTGAGATTATGGACGACATCCGCCCATTCAGGTTTGACGGTCAGGAGTTTTTCGATGGCTTTAGGGCCTTGTACGGCAAGCATGCCGAGGTCGTAGCGCGGATTGAAGGCAACGCCGAATTCTTGTCCAACTTTGTGGAATTGCGCCGTGTCTTTTTCGCGGGTCGCGCCGTTGGACACGATGCGGTATTGGGTTTCGGCTTCGTTGGTGCGGTAAACGATCAAGTCGTCGATCACGCCGCCGTTGTCGTTGAGCAGCGCGGAATAAAGGGCTTTGCCGACGAAGGCGAGTTTGGCAACGTCGTTGGCAATCAGTTTGCGGAAAAAGGCTTTGGCATTTGCGCCTGCTACGTCGGTAACGAGCATGTGTGATACGTCGAACATACCGGCGTCGGTGCGCACGGCTTCGTGTTCGGCGATTTGCGAACCATAATGGATGGGCAGCTCCCAGCCGGCAAAATCGACCAGCTTCGCGCCTGCATCTTGATGGGCTTGATAAAACGGGGTGGTTTTCAGGGCAGTCATTCTCAAGTTTCTCCGGATTTATTGTTCAGATGCCGCCCGCGCACCTATGCGCGGATGACCCTATCTGTCCTTGAACCTGAGATTTTCGGCCGTATCCGCTGGATGGCAAACCAGTCTGCTCACTGCTTTGCGCGGTTGTCTGAATGGTGGTTCAGACGGCCTTCTCCCCTTCGGTGGACGTTATTCAAACGCCGCTCTCCAGATTGTTTGTTTCAATGTGCAGTCCCTGATACCTGAGCGATTTAAGGGTGTCTGCGCCTTCGGTGGTTACATTGTAGTTGGGTGTAACACTCTCCTGCACATTTCCCGATTATGTCTTGAATCGGCGGTTTGGGCAAGTAGCCGATGAATATTTATGATGTGAATATTCGTCTTTTTATCAAAACGGCCGACCGCAAACCTTTGCGAAATTGCCGGATATGCGGCAAACGTTTTTGCAAAAGTCTCAGGCCGTCTGAAGCCCTTACCCGTTTTTCCTATATAATTCTGTTTTTTCGATTTATCCGCGCCCACCATGAACCGCCTCAAACGCATCAAAACCATCCTCTGCACGCTCTACCGCTACCGCCTCGCCGAGCTGATTGCCTCGCTGGTCCGTCCGGGTTGGGCGCGGACTTTCCTCAATATGTTGCCGCAGTCGTCCAAGTTCAAACACGAGACGCCTGCCGTGCGCCTGCGTTTGGCGTTGGAAAGCCTGGGGCCGATTTTCATCAAATTCGGGCAGGTTCTGTCCACGCGCCCCGATTTGATTCCGCATGATTACGCGGTCGAACTGGCCAGGTTGCAAGACAAAGTGCCGCCGTTTGACGCTCAGCTTTCACGCTCGCAAATCGAAAAATCTTTGGGCCAATCCATCGACACTTTATACGCGGAATTTGAAACCGAGCCTGTCGCCAGCGCGTCCATCGCCCAGGTACACAAAGCCCGCCTGCATTCGGGCGAACAGGTCGCAGTGAAAGTTTTGCGCCCTAACCTTTTGCCCGTTATCGAACAGGATTTGTCGCTGATGCGCTTTGGCGCAGGCTGGGTGGAGCGTTTGTTTTCAGACGGCAAGCGTTTGAAGCCGCGCGAAGTGGTGGCGGAATTCGACAAATACCTGCACGACGAATTGGACTTGATGCGCGAAGCTGCCAATGCTAGCCAGCTCGGTCGCAATTTCCAAAACAGCGATATGCTGATTGTGCCGAAGGTATTTTACGACTACTGCACCAGCGACGTACTGACCATCGAATGGATGGACGGCACGCCGGTATCCGATATTGCCAAACTCAAAGCCGACGGCATCGATTTGCACAAACTGGCCGATTACGGCGTGGAAATCTTCTTCACGCAAGTTTTCCGCGACGGTTTTTTCCACGCGGATATGCACCCCGGCAATATTCTGGTCGCCGCCGACAACCGCTACATTGCCCTCGATTTCGGCATCGTCGGCACACTGACCGACTACGACAAGCGCTATCTCGCCATCAACTTCCTTGCCTTTTTCAACCGCGATTACCACCGCGTCGCCACCGCCCACATCGAATCGGGTTGGGTGCCTGCCGACACGCGCGCGGAAGAGTTGGAAGCGGCTGTCCGCGCCGTATGCGAGCCTGTGTTCAACAAACCGATTTCGCAAATTTCCTTCGGCTTGGTGCTGATGCGCCTATTTGAAGTCAGCCGCCGCTTCAATGTCGAAATCCAGCCGCAACTTGTGTTGCTGCAAAAAACGCTGCTCAACATCGAAGGCTTGGGCCGCCAGCTTGATCCCGATTTGGACTTGTGGAAAACCGCCAAACCGTTTTTGGTGCGCTGGATGAACGAACAGGTCGGCCCCAAAGCCCTCTGGCGCAACCTCAAAAACGAAGCCCCCGACTGGGCGCAAATCATCCCTTCCCTGCCGCGCAAAATCAATGCGTTGGTTGATGAAAACCGCCAGCAGGAAATGCGCGATGCCTATGTGCATCTGGTCAAAGTGCAGCAACGCCAAAGCCTGTGGCTGGGTATGATTGCGGTTGTTTTGTTGCTGATTTTGCTGTTTAAATAAACCGTGATACAGATTTAAACGACATAATAAAGGCCGTCTGAAATTTAGTTTTCAGACGGCCTTTTATATGCCTATCTATTCTTTTTTCTCATGCGGAACATGTCCGCTTTCGGCTTCGATATGCCGTCTGAAGCGCAAACCTGCGGCGTGGTAAAACGGATGCGGCGAGAATTGGCGCGAGACTTGCGAAGCGAAGATGCACGTCAGCAGCATCCAAAACAGCAAATTCTGTCCGCCCGTCATTTCCATTACCACTACGGCGGCGGTCAACGGCGATTGGGTCGCGGCGGCAAGGAATGCAGCCATGCAGAGCAAAACCGCGACATTGGATGCGTCGCCCAGTTGCGCGAAAGAGGCTATGTGTTCGCCTATCATCGCGCCGATGGTTAACGACGGCGTGAAGATGCCGCCGGGAATGCCTGCCCAGTAGCTGAACACGGTTGCCGCCCATTTTGCGGCTGCCAAGCCGATTGGTGCTTCATACGCGCCTTTGAGTGCGGCAGCGGCTTCGTGATAGCCCGTGCCATAGGTTTTGCCTTGATAAAACGTACCGAGCAGCGCCAGCAAAATGCCCATTACAAAGGCGACCACCAACAAATGACGGCGGATGAAACTGCGCCAGCGCACCGGTGCGAATGCCGCCGCGCCGCGATACAAAAAGCTGCCGAACAATCCGCCTGCCACGCCGCAGACAATGCCCGACACTGCGGCCCACATCAGCATGTTTGGCAGCTCGTGTCCTTGAAACCCTGAAAAATACGGGTTGTTGCCCTGTATCGCCACTTGAATGAAACCGGCCGCCAACACGCCCATCAGGATTTGGCGTTCCCAACGCAAAATCACGCCGCGCCCCAATTCTTCGATGGCAAACACCACGCCGGCCAAAGGCGCGTTAAACGCCGCCGCCAAACCGCCGGCCGCACCTGCGGCAATCAAATCGTTTTCCTGCATGCCCCTAAATGCCAGCCCGTGCTTTTTACACCACGCGCCCCAAGCGTTCATGACCGCCGCGCCAACTTGTACAGACGGCCCTTCCCTACCGATCGACGCCCCCAAAATCATGCCCAAAAACGTCAGCGGAATCTTAAAAAAGGTTTCGCCCAGACGAATCAGACGGGTTTTCTGCGCGCCATACGGCAAAGACAACGAAGCGATGACCTGCGGAATACCGCTGCCGGAAGTGTACGGCGCAAATTTTCGCGTAAACCACGCCAAAAGCGGCAAGCCCAGCGGCAAGGCCACCCACGCAAACCACGGATATTTGCCCGCCAGCAAAGCATTCCATTCCAAAGCCAAATCCGCCAAACGCGCAAACAGCAAAGCCGTCAGGGCAACCAGCGCCGAGCCTGCCAGCAAAAACAGAAAGGCCATGCTTTTTTTCGACAGGCGTTTGGTTTGGCGGATTTTGTGGGCGAGGCGCGCCGCCCAAGTCTGTGGAAATTTCATAATAGGCACGCAGTCAATGTATTCAGACGGCCTTGATGCTTTTCTCAAAGGCCGTCTGAACACAAGGATAAAGGTTTTTAAGAACGGTAATCCGCGTTAATCGACACATACTCGTGCGACAAATCGCAGGTATAGACAACCGCCTCCGTATCGCCGCGTTGCAAATCGATGCGGACGGTGATTTCCGGACGGTTCATCACGGCTTGTCCGGCCTCTTCGGTATAGCTTTCCGCACGGCCGCCGTTTTCGGCCACCAACACGTCATCCAGCCACATTTTCAAAGCATCGACATCCAAGTCTTCAATACCGGCATAGCCGACGGCTGCCAACAGACGGCCCAAGTTCGGGTCGGAGGCAAAGAACGCGGTTTTTACCAAAGGCGAATGGGCGACGGCATAAGCCACCTTGCGCGCTTCTTCGCGGGTTTTTGCGTTTTGCACTTCAATCGTGATGAACTTGGTCGCGCCCTCGCCATCACGGACAATCGCCTGCGCCAATTCCAATGCCAGCGAACCGAGCAAGGCTTTAAGCTGGGCATAGCGCGGATCGGCAGTATTGTCGATTTCGCTCTGACCGCAACGGCCTGTCGCTATAATCACGAAGCTGTCGTTGGTGCTGGTATCGCCGTCCACGGTAATCGTATTGAAACTTTCGTCTGCGATTTCTTGCGTCATCAGCTGCAAAATCGGCTGGGACACTTTGGCATCGGTGGCGATAAACGACAACATGGTCGCCATGTTCGGATGAATCATGCCCGAACCTTTGGCGATGCCGGTGGCTCGGACTGTGTGTTTTTCGCCGACCAAGCCTTGGCGCGAAGCGGCTTTCGGTACAGCGTCCGTCGTCATGATGGCACGCGCCGCGTCCGACCAGAATGCAGGGCGCACTTGCGGCAAAGCAGCCACGATTTTATCCACAGGCAGCGGCTCCAAAATCACGCCGGTCGAAAACGGCATCACCTGATTGGATTGGCAGCCGACCTGTTCCGCCACGGCCGCGCACACTTTAATCGCGTCCAGACGGCCTTGTGCGCCGGTACCCGCATTGGCATTGCCCGTATTAACGACCAAGGCACACACACCGTCTTGGTCAAACAGGTGCGACTTGGCGATATGCACCGGCGCGGCGCAGAAACGGTTTTGCGTAAACACCGCACCCACCGTATGTCCGCCGCCCAACACCATCAGCGTCAAATCGTCGCGGTTTTGTTGCTTGATGCCGGCACGACCCGTAAACAGACGGATGCCGTCGATTTCCAACAATTCGTCTGCACGTTTTTCAGTCAAATTTACAGCCATATCATTTTCTCCTGTTTTACACTGTTTTCAGACGGCCTGAACGCTATACGCCCAATAAGGGAATCAAGATAGGCACCAATACCGCCGTCAATACGCCGTTGAGCGTCAAGCCCAAGCCGGCATAGGCGGCCATACGGCGGCCGTATTCCAAAGACGCCGCAATCCCCATCGCATGGGAAGCCGTCCCTAAAGACATCCCCACTGAAGAAGGCATGTACAACGCCCCTTTCAACACTTTATATCCGGCCATCTGTCCAAAAAGTCCGGCGATAATCACCGTTGCCGCCGTAATCGCCGGAATACCGCCGACCGATGCCGTGATTTCAATCGCAATCGGGTTGGTTACCGACTTGGAAGCCAACGATAAAACCACATCGTGCGACGCGCCCAGCCATTTGGCGAAATACACGCCCGTAACAATGCCCGTCACGCTGCCCGCCAATTGCGACAACACCACCGGCAACCACTGGCTGCGGATACGGTCCCAATTTCGATAAAGCGGCACGGCCAACAATACGACCGCCGGTTTCAACCAAAAATCGATAAACTGCGCCGCATCGTGATACAGCTCGTAATCGATGGCAAATACCTTCAAATACCCCATCAACACCAGCGTGCTGATCAATACCGGATTGCACAAAACGTTTCCCGTGCGCACCCGAATCTGCACCGCCAAAGCATAAACGGCCAAAGTCAGAAACAGCATAAGCACGGGCATACGCAACAAATTGTCGATATCGCCCATCACATCAGCCTCCTGACCCATTCATGCACTTTGCCCGTGACCAACAACACGCACACCGTACTGGCGATGGTGGCCGTTAAAATCGAAAACCAGTCGTTTGCAATCACATCCAAATAGCTGATGACGGCCACGCAAGGCGGCACCAAAAACAAAGTCAGGTTCGCCATCAAAATGTCCGCCAGCTCTTCTACCCAAGACAATTTGACCCAGCCGGCCTGAAGTGCGGCAAACAGCAAACCCATACCGACAATGCTGCCCGGCAGCTTCAACCCCAAAATCCAAACGGCCGCCTCGCCCAAAGTCAGGCAACCCAATACCACCAATAAGGCACGAATAATATTCATTAAGCCGGTTTCTCCCTATCTTTTTCAGACGGCCTCAAAAAATTTATTAATCATTGAATCATATCGTGTCACAGGCCGTCTGAAAAGGGAAGAAACGCCTTCTTTCAAGTTTAATGAAAGATAAGCATGATTGCTCCGGCGGATTGGCTTCGGAGCATTGAAACCCTTGCCCTGCTTTTGTCTTTAACGGCCGCCGCAAACCGGACATTCGGGATTGCGCCTTACCCCGTATTGCCGCCATTGTCCGCTCAACGCGTTGTAGGTAGAAAGTTTGCCGTGCGACGGCGTACCGATACCGATCAGCACTTTGAGCGCTTCGGCGGCTTGGGTCGTTCCGATAACGCCGACCAAGGGCGAAAAAACGCCGAACAATGCACAAGCGCCGTCGTCGGCTTGTTCGCCGTCAAACAGGCAGGCATAACAAGGCGTATCGGGAAGGTCGGGGCGGTACACGGCGATTTGTCCGTCAAAGCGGACGGCCGCGGCGGAAACCAAAGGCGTGCGCGCGGCAACGGCGGCGCGGTTGACCGCCTGGCGCGTGGGATAGTTGTCGGAACAATCAAGGATGATGTCGGCGTCGTTTGCCAATTCGACCAGCTTGGCCTCATCGAGAAATTCGGCAATGGCGGCAATGTGTGTTTGGCTGTTGATCTGTTTCAGACGGCCTTGCATCACCAAAGCTTTGTTTTTGCCGATGTCGGCTTCGGTAAACGCGATTTGGCGTTGAAGGTTGGTCTCGTCGACGGTATCGGCATCGGCAATCGTCAGGCGGCCGATACCGGCGGCGGCAAGATACGGCAAGGCCGCCGCACCCAGCCCGCCGCAACCGACAACGAGCGCATGGGCGGCCAAAAGTTTTTCTTGGCCTTCGATACCGATTTCATCCAGCAGGATATGGCGGCTGAACCGCAAAAGTTGTTGATCATTCATCATAACAATAAGGCCGTCTGAAACCGAATATTCAGACGGCCTGAGTGATTTAGAAATTAATATTTTCGTAGGCGTTGTCAAACAGGAAAGGACGGCCTTCGCTGCTGGTTTCGGATTCGAGGCGGATGCCGCTGAGCATCATATTGCGGTCAACGTCTTTCATCATGTCGTAAACGCTCAAGAGCGCCAGATTGAGGCCGGTCAGGGCTTCGGTGGCAATGCTGCCGTTGCTGTGCGCTTGGACGGTCAATGTGGCTTTCAGGCAGGCCAGCTCGACGTTAATATCGAAATCAACCTGCACGCCGATGATGCGGCCGGGCAGGTGCAGCGGAATCAGGTTGCCGCTTTGTTTGATGTTTTGAATGGCGGCAACGCGGGCGATGGTCAGAATGCTTGCCTTTTCAGTTGCATTCTCTATCAACACCCGTACCGCCTGCTGGCTCATGTTGATGGTGCCGACGGCGACGGCGGTGTGTTGCTCAGGAAAATCGGGCTGATTGGGGAATTCGATCATGGGGTTCTCGCCTCTGTTTTGATGGGCAATATTTTACGGCATTTTACAGACACCGACCACGCGGCGGATACGGACGGCTGTTTTCCGGTTTGAAATGTATCGGACAGCAGCATTGGCAGTTTACAAAAATTTGCTATACAATGGATTCGGGACAAACCCAAATTAACATTTAAATAAGAGAAAAATCATGCAACTGCATATCTTAAACAATCCCAAAGATGCCGCTTTGGCAGCGGATGCGGAATTTTTAAAACAGTCTCTGTTCAATCTGCTGCATGAGGAAGCATCGCCTTTGGTGGTCGAAACCGTTAAGTTGTTATCGACTTCAGACGACAGCGCCGCCTTGATTGAGAAGGTGTTGCCGCAACTGGACGAACAGCAAACCCACGATTTAACCCTGGCCTGCGGCCTGTTCGCACAAATTCTGAACATCGCCGAAGACGTGCACCACGAACGCCGCCGCCAAATCCACGAAGAGGCAGGACACAACAGCGCCGAAGGCAGCCTGACGGAAACCGTGCGCAAGCTCAAAGCCGGAAAAGTCAACGGCAAAGCGGTGCAACAACAACTGGACAACACGGTCGTTACCGCCGTTTTGACCGCGCACCCGACCGAGGTACAACGCCAAACCGTCTTGAGCTTCAACCGCCGCATCCGCGCGCTACTGCCGCAACGCGAACGCTGCACTAATCCTGATGCACTGGCTCAATTGCGCCGCGAAATCGACACAGTCCTTTTGGGCTTGTGGCAGACCAGCGAAACGCGCCGCCACAAACTTAGCGTCAACGACGAAATCAACAACGGCGTATCCATCTTCCCAATGAGCTTCTTTGAAGCCCTGCCTAAACTCTACCGCACAATGGAACGCGATTTTCAGACGGCCTATCCCGGTGTCCGCGTTCCGAATATTCTCAAAATCGGCGGCTGGATCGGCGGCGACCGCGACGGCAACCCGTTCGTTTCTGCCGAAACCTTGCGTTTTGCCTTCCGCCGGCATGCCGACGCCGTATTCCGTTTCTATCGCGGCGAACTCGACAAACTCTACCGCGAATTGCCGCTCTCCATCCGCCGCGTCAAAGTCAATGACGATGTGATGGCACTTTCCGCCCAGTCTCCCGATGAAGAAATCGCCCGCGCCGAAGAACCCTACCGCCGCGCCATCGCCTACATCATGGCACGCGCTATGGGCAAGGCACGTTCACTCGGTTTGGGCATGGGCTGCAAATTCGGCTTCCTCGAGCCTTATGCCACGGTTGAAGAGTTCCTCAACGACCTGAAAAAACTGCAACGCTCGCTCCACGAAAACGGCAGCCAACTGCTGGCAGAAGGCCGTCTGTCCGACATTATCCGCAGCGTGTCCGTGTTCGGCTTCCACATGATGCCGCTCGACCTGCGCCAACACGCAGGCAAACACGCCGATGTGGTTGCCGAGCTTTTCCAACACGCAGGTTTGGAAGACTACAACAGCCTGAACGAAGAGCAAAAACAAGCCGCCCTGTTGCGCGAATTGAGCCATCAACGCCCGCTGTACAGCCCGTTCATCACATACAGCGACCATACCCGCCACGAACTGGCGATTTTCAACGAAGCGCGCAAAATCAAAGACGAATTTGGCGAAGACGCTGTTACACAAAGCATTATTTCCAACTGCGAACAACCCAGCGACTTGCTCGCCTTGGCATTGCTGCTGAAAGAAAGTGGCCTGTTGACGGTTGAAAACGGCAAACCGCGCAGCCGCATCAACATCGTGCCTCTGTTTGAAACCATCGAAGCGCTCGAAAACGCCTGCCCGGTCATGGAAACCATGTTCCGCCTCGACTGGTATGACGCCCTGCTCGAAAGCCGCGGCAACATCCAAGAAATCATGCTCGGCTACTCCGACTCCAACAAAGACGGCGGCTACGTTACCAGCTCATGGTGTCTGTATCAGGCCGAGTTGGGCTTGGTCGAACTCTTCAAAAAATACAATGTCCGCATGCGCCTGTTCCACGGCCGCGGCGGCAGCGTAGGCCGCGGCGGCGGCCCGTCTTACCAAGCCATTTTGGCGCAACCCGCGGGCAGTGTTGCCGGACAAATCCGCATTACCGAGCAAGGCGAAGTCATTACTGCCAAATACGCCGACCCGGGCAATGCCCAACGCAACTTGGAAACCTTGGTCGCCGCGACTTTGGAAGCCAGCATCCTGCCGGACAAAAAAGACCCTGATGCCAAGCTGATGCAGGATTTGTCGGACGTATCGTTCAAATACTACCGCGAACTGATTACCCACCCCGACTTCATCGACTACTTCCTGCAAACCAGCCCGATTCAGGAAATCGCCACCCTCAACCTCGGCAGCCGTCCCGCCAGCCGCAAAACCCTGGCGCGGATTCAGGACTTGCGCGCGATTCCGTGGGTATTCTCCTGGATGCAAAACCGCCTCATGCTGCCGGCTTGGTACGGTTTCGGCAGCGCAGTGGAAACCTTGTGCGAAGGCAATCCCGACACACTGGCCGCCCTGCGCGAACACGCCCAAAACAACCCGTTCTTCCAAGCCATGCTCTCCAATATGGAACAAGTCATGGCGAAAACCGACATCACTTTGGCGGAAAACTATGCCGGCTTGAGCGAATCGCCCGATAAAGCAAAAGTCATCTTCGGCATGATCAAGGAAGAATACCAACGCAGCCGCAAAGCACTGCTCGACCTGCTGCAAACCGAAGAGCTCCTGCGCGACAACCGCAGCCTCGCCCGTTCGCTTGCCTTGAGGATTCCATACCTGAACGCCCTCAACGGCCTGCAAGTCGCCATGCTCAAACGCCTACGCAAAGAGCCCGACAATCCGCATGCCCTGCTGATGGTTCACTTGACCATCAACGGCGTGGCGCAAGGTTTGCGTAATACCGGTTAAGGCAGTACGGAAAAAAAGGCCGTCTGAAACAGTTTTCAGACGGCCTTTCAACCAACTGCGAACCATAGCAAAGGCTTTATCCATAAGCCTCATAATGTTTCTCAACCTGCTTGCCACTCTTACCCTATTCATTTAACTTGCCCGTATTTCGGACTATTTTGGGCAATAGCAGTAACCCGCTACAAAATCAATGTGTTCAATGAAGCATGGCAACCGCTTCAGCACGATGATAGTCAACTACTGACATACCTTAATGCGGCACTGCCCCATATCGCAGCACAATAAGCTTTCAGACCACCCAGAGGCCGTCTGAAAAATAAAAACACCTCACACCAAGGCAACCATCATTATGTTTGACATTGTATTTATCTTGTTATTCGGCAGACTTCAGCCCCACAAAACAGCCGATTTATCCGACACGCCTGTCACTTTTGGGAGTTCGGCGGCAGGCTCGACTTTAATTTATTTATGCATACGCATAGGGACAATCATCCTTTATGGGTCGATTTCCGAAGCCATTGACAGTCTCCCCCTCATTCTGTTTCAAGCAATCTGTATGTTCGGCTGTCTGGTTTTGTATTTCAAAATGTTGCGTACCGCATCCGACCCGAAATACCGTCAGATGATTTATTGGGTACTGGGCATTCTTTTGGGTTTAATCTTAAGCCTCCTGTCCGTAAAATTGTTTTATTTAATGGCTTTATTCATTTACTCATTCTTCGGAAGAACAATAGGCTGAATGCCTGCCCCTCTTTTTCAGACGGCCTTTTATTATAAGAACACACCAGCATTGCGGCTGTTTTGAGTACCTCCACAATATGCTATAATCCGCCGTTAAACTTTTATCTTTTCAGGAAAAACCATGAGCTTGAAATGCGGCATCGTTGGTTTGCCCAACGTCGGCAAATCCACCCTCTTTAACGCGCTGACCCAATCGGGTATCGAAGCGGCAAACTATCCTTTCTGTACCATCGAACCCAACGTCGGCATCGTTGAAGTCCCCGATCCGCGTATGGCCGAATTGGCAAAAATCGTCAATCCGCAAAAAATGCAGCCTGCCATCGTCGAATTTGTCGACATTGCCGGTTTGGTTGCAGGCGCGAGCAAAGGCGAAGGCTTGGGCAACCAGTTCCTCGCCAACATCCGCGAGACTGACGCGATTGTTAACGTCGTACGTTGCTTTGACGACGACAATATCGTTCACGTTGCAGGCAAAGTCGATCCGATTGCCGACATCGAAACCATCGGCACCGAGTTGGCACTGGCTGACTTGGCCAGCGTCGAAAAAGCCATCGTCCGCGAAGAAAAACGCGCCCGCTCAGGCGACAAAGACGCGCAAAAACTGGTCGAACTGTGCAAAAAACTGCTGCCGCATTTGGACGAAGGCAAACCCGTCCGCTCCTTCGGTTTGGACGCAGAAGAACTCGCCATGCTCAAACCGCTGTTCCTGCTGACCGCCAAACCTGCCATGTACGTCGGCAACGTTTCCGAAGACGGTTTTGAAAACAATCCGCACCTCGACCGCCTGAAAGAATTGGCTGAAAAAGAAAACGCGCCTGTCGTTGCCGTTTGCGCTGCGATGGAGAGCGAAATCGCCGAATTGGAAGACGATGAAAAAGCCGAATTCCTCGCCGAAATGGGCTTGGAAGAACCGGGCCTGAACCGCCTGATTCGTGCCGGCTACGACCTCTTGGGCCTGCAAACCTATTTTACCGCCGGTGTTAAAGAAGTCCGCGCTTGGACCATCCATAAAGGCGACACTGCGCCGCAAGCCGCCGGCGTGATTCACACCGACTTTGAACGCGGCTTCATCCGCGCCCAAGTTATCGCCTACGAAGACTTCATCGCTTTAGGCGGCGAAGCCAAAGCCAAAGAAGCAGGCAAAATGCGTGTGGAAGGCAAAGAATACGTCGTACAAGACGGCGATGTGATGCACTTCCTGTTTAACGTATAAACCCGGTAAAACGCTTTTTCAGACGGCCTTTTCTAAGATTAAGGCCGTCTGAATTTATTTTCAGACGGCCTCACGTCTTGAAATATCAACAAAACAAGACATTATCTTCATAATAAATACGGGCATGGCCCGTAATTTTTCTCTCTTTAAATCTCTCATCTCTTGCCAACACCTTACCTAAAAATAGCGCAAGGTTACATCATCAATAACAATATCATTGATATGACAATAAATAATTAAACAATACCACATCGTATTGATTCATTATAAAAACAACATATTAAATATTATGTTGAAACTATCAACTTTATTCCTACTCTAATCCATTATTATTCAAACGCATATCATCAGCAATCATTCTAAGAAGGCAAACAAACTGCCCTGTTCCGACAAACGATGGCCGACCTCCGAAATGCTGCCATTCTCGGCAGGAATCACTTTTCAGACGACGCCATTAATATAAACTAATTAAAATCAAAATATTATGAGCAAAGTTTTATCTTACCGCCCAGATATTGATACATTGCGTGCCGTTGCTGTTCTATCCGTTGTCGCTTTCCATATTGAAAAAAACTGGCTGCCTGGCGGCTTTCTTGGTGTTGATATCTTTTTTGTCATTTCCGGCTTTCTGATCACGATGATTATCCATCGTGAAATGAGCAGTGGAATTTTCTCGTTCAAAAAGTTTTACATCCGCCGTATCAAGCGGATACTGCCCGCATTTTTTACCGTATTGGCGGCAACGCTGATATGCGGCTTTCTTTTATTCACCAAAGATGATTTTTCCCTTTTATGGAGGACAGCCCTGTCCACCTTGGGGTTCATCTCCAATATCTTTTTTGCAAAGGGTCAGGGCTATTTCGACCCCATACAAGAAGAAAAACCTTTGCTTCACATTTGGTCTTTATCGGTCGAAGAACAATATTATTTCGTCTTCCCGATATTGCTGTTATTGGTTGTCCGCAAAAGCTGGCGCACTCAGTTTGCCTTCCTCATCACGCTATGCGTATTCAGCATTTTGGCTTCTTTTATACCGACTTCGCTGGATAAATATTACCTGCCCCATCTGCGCGCCTGCGAAATGCTGATCGGCTCGTTGACGGCTGTGTGGATGCAATATCGGCAACAACAAGGGCTGGATACCGGCAAACCATATGCGGCGGCAGGCGCATTGCTTTCCGTCTGCGTACTGTTTGCCTGCCTGTTTGCCTATACGGAAAAAACCGCCTATTTCCCGGGGCCTGCCGCCATCATTCCTTGTTTGGCCGCCGCCGCATTCATTTATTTCAATCAATTTGAACACCGGCTGAAACAATTTTTCCAATGGAAGATTACCGTCGGCATCGGCTTGATTTCCTATTCGCTGTATCTGTGGCATTGGCCTGTATTGGCTTTCATGAGATACATCGGTTCAAACAATCTGCCTTCGTATTCGACTGCGGCCGCGATTGTCTTAATGTTTGCACTCTCCCTGCTTTCTTATTATTTTGTCGAGAAACCGTTTAAAAAGTGGAAAGGCTCTTTTGCCCAATCTGTGGCATGGGTTTATGCCGCCCCCATGCTTGTTTTGGCCATAACGCCTTTTCTTGCCATGAGGCTCCCGTTTATGGAGCAGTACGACCATATGGGATTGGCGCGTTCCTACACTTCTTGCCACAACAATACCGACAAACAATGTGTTTGGGGCGATACCGACAAACAGCCGGAATTACTGATTCTAGGCGATTCGCATGCCGACCAATATAAAACGTTTTTTGATACCGTCGGCAAAAAAGAAAAATGGTCGGCAACGATGGTCACGGCGGACAGCTGTGCCTATGTAGAAGATTATGCCGCCCCCGTATTCAAACAAAACGCCTCATGCCGTGCCATTTATGAGTATGCCAAAGAGCATCTGCCCCAATACTCAAAAGTGCTTTTGGCCATGCGCTGGGGCAGCCAAATGCCTGAAAACAGCCACTCCCTTGCTTACGATGCCGATTTTTTCAAAAAATTCGACCTCATGTTGCAAAAACTTTCTTCGGAAAAACAAGCGGTTTACCTAATGCTGGACAACCCTAATCTATCCTACAACGGTTTGCGCGCCTATATCCTGTCTTACCGCATACCGGGATTTAATCAAAATCTTGTTATTGATGAACAAAACACTTTTAAAGGAAACGAACGCATCAAAGAATTGGCGGAAAAATATGCCAATGTGCACATTATCGATGCCACCGCCTATATTCCGCAGAATTTTAAAATCAACGGATTGCCGGTTTATTCCGATAGAGACCACATCAACCCTTACGGCGGCAGAGAACTGGCTAAGCGTTTTTCTGAAAAACACTCGCTTCTTCAGTAAGCCATAGCCATTCATCCGATGAAATTTGCTACAATTAGCAGTTTGTAAAACTGCTAATTTTTTTGGAAGACATCAATGAGCGTCATCAAAGACCTACAATCGCGTGGCTTAATCGCGCAAACTACCGACATCGAAGCCTTAGACGCTTTGTTAAACGAACAAAAAATTTCCCTCTATTGCGGTTTTGACCCGACGGCCGACAGCCTGCACATCGGCCACTTGCTGCCTGTATTGGCATTGCGCCGTTTCCAACAAGCCGGCCATACGCCGATTGCTTTGGTGGGCGGCGCGACCGGTATGATCGGCGACCCAAGCTTTAAAGCCGCCGAACGCAGCTTGAATTCTGCTGAAACCGTTGCCGGCTGGGTAGAAAGCATCCGCAACCAACTGACCCCTTTCTTAAGCTTTGAAGGCGATAACGCCGCCATTATGGCGAACAACGCCGACTGGTTCGGCAGCATGAACTGCCTCGACTTCCTGCGCGACATCGGCAAGCATTTCTCCGTCAACGCCATGTTGAACAAAGAGTCCGTCAAACAGCGTATCGAGCGCGACGATGTGGGCATTTCCTTTACCGAATTCGCCTACTCCCTGCTGCAAGGCTACGACTTTGCCGAATTGAACAAACGCCACGGCGCGGTTTTGGAAATCGGCGGCTCCGACCAATGGGGCAACATCACTGCCGGTATCGACCTGACCCGCCGTCTGCACCAAAAACAAGTATTCGGCCTGACCCTGCCTTTGGTCACCAAATCAGACGGCACCAAATTCGGCAAAACCGAAGGCGGCGCGGTATGGTTGAACGCGAAAAAAACTTCTCCGTATCAGTTCTACCAATTCTGGCTGAAAGTGGCCGATGCCGATGTGTATAAATTCCTGAAATACTTTACCTTCCTGTCTATCGAAGAAATCGATGCCATCGAAGCGAAAGACAAAGCCAGCGGCACCAAGCCAGAAGCGCAACGCATTCTTGCGGAGGAAATGACCCGTCTGATTCACGGCGAAGAAGCCCTTGCCGCCGCCCAACGCATTTCTGAAAGCCTGTTTGCCGAAGACCAAAGCCATCTCACCGAAAGCGACTTCGAGCAGCTGGCACTCGACGGCCTGCCGACTTTTGAAGTTTCCGAGAGCCTCAACGTGGTGGAAACTTTGGTGAAAACCGGTTTGGCGTCTTCCAACAAAGAAGCGCGCGGTTTTGTCAACAGCAAAGCGGTTTTGCTCAACGGCAAACCTGCCGAAACCAACAATCCGAACCATGCCGCTGAAAAACCTGACGATGCCTATATGCTGACCGACGAACACAAACGTTTCGGCAAATACACCATCGTCCGCCGCGGCAAACGCAACCACGCTTTGTTGGTTTGGAAATAATCTTGAAACATTAAACGCATCGTTTAAAACAATCATGCCGTCTGAAATCAGCCCACGCTTTTTTTTCAGACGGCATTTTATATTGATGATATTCAGTTTTCCCAAAAAGAAAGGACAGGTTTTACACCTGCCCTTCTATTAAATAATCCAATTCTTTAAGCAACTTTTATCGCTTACTTACTGCAAACGCTCATTTTCTTGACGGACGGCATTCACTACGTCCGCGCCAAACAAAGCGTTGACATCGGTTTCATCAAACACATATTTGCTATGGCAGAAATCGCAATCGATTTGAATGCTGCCTTGTTCCGCCACCACGCCGCCAACTTCCTGACCGCCAAGCATCAACAGCATATCGCTGACTTTGCCGCGGGAGCAGGTGCAGGCAAATTCAATGGCTTCCGGCTCAAAAACGCGGGGCGGGGTTTCATGGTAAAGGCGGTAAAGGGCGTGATGAGCGTCCAAACCGGTCAATTCTTGCGGAGTAAGCGTTTGCGCAAGCGTGGTCACATGTTCCCACGCAGCATCATCCAATTCTTCCTCCGGCAGACGTTGCAGCAATAATGCACCTGCGGCGTGGTCGTCGGCGGCAAGCGTAATATAGGTATCGAGCTGCTCGGAACGTTTCATATAGTTGACCAGCATTTGCGCAATGCTGTCGCCTTCCAGCGGGACAACACCTTGCCAAGGGTCGGCATCTTTAGGCTGATGGGTCAAAACGAACACGCTGTTTTCGCCCAACAGCGCAGTCAGGCTTTCGTCATCACGGATTTCAGCGTTTTCGTCCCAACGGGCGGTAGCGCGGACAGTATTTTCAGAAGTCGCTTCCACCACCAACATTTTCAGACGGCCCTGACCTTGAACCTGAACAATCAGCGTGCCTTCGTTTTTAAGGTTGGCAGACAATAAAGAGCCGGCGGCCAGCAACTCGCCCAAAGCGCGGCGGATGGCGACAGGATAATGTTTTTGGTTGACGATGTGTTGCCAAACCTTTTCAAGGCGGATGTGCATACCGCGGATAGGCATATCGTCAAAGATAAAGCGTGTACGGATATCGCTGTGATTTTGTGTCATGTCAGTCTCTGAAAATAAATCAATGAATGCCGCTTATATGGTTGCAGCGGCGGATAAATCAAGCGAAACCGCGCCCGATGTTTTTCTAGTTCGTTTGGAAACAAGGGTTTAACGCAAAATAACAGCAGTTTTTTTGCCAAAAAGACAGTTTTTTAATACAATCAAGCAGATAACAAGAGAATGATACGGGATAACATCTCAGAAACCGGCAATGTGCCTGCAATCGGCAGGGAATGCCTTCTGAAACGGAAGTTTTTATAATGAATTTTTTACTCCGGCTCGCAGCAGTTTGGACTTCGGTCGCCATGCTCGCGAGCGTCAATTTTTCTTATGCCGATGATTTGGAAAACCTGATTACCACCCGTCAGCATGTTTTAAACCAATTCAACGACAACGCCAACGTTTACGGCAATACGCGTCAGGCAACCCCTGTCCACCCCGTCAATACATACTCCGCCCCAAGCAACAATACGCGCGCCCCTTCAGGCAATGCAGACGAATTGATCGGCAGCGCCATGGGCTTGCTCGGCGTGGCCTACCGCTACGGCGGCACATCGGCTTCTACCGGCTTTGACTGCAGCGGCTTCATGCAACACATCTTTAAACGCGCCATGGGCGTGAACCTGCCGCGCACCTCTGCCGAACAGGCGCAAATGGGCGTTGCCGTAAGCCGTTCGGAATTGCAACCGGGCGACATGGTCTTTTTCCGCACCATGGGTCGCGGCCGTATTTCCCACGTCGGCCTTTACATCGGCAACAACAATTTCATTCACGCGCCGAGAACGGGCAAACGTATCGAAATTACCAGCCTCGGCCACAAATATTGGAACGCGAAATACGCCTTCGGCCGCCGCGTGAAGAAAAACGATCCATCCCGTTTCTTGAATTGAGGTACATGATGGCGATGCCGCAAATGCCCAAATGGTATGACGACGACGGTCAAATTGTTTCCTGCACCGAAAAAGTCAAAGTCATGACCGAAAACTTGAACGAACTGTACCAAATAGCGCAGGACGCATTTGAAGATGCGCTGCTGATGGGTTGTTCCGAAAAACAGTTGCGCGAATACTTCCGCGACTTAATGGCCGGACTGGAAAACCCTTATCAAAAAAACGGTTAGTTATTCGATCCATATAAAAAAGGCCGTCTGAAAGTTTTTCAGACGGCCTTTTTTATCGGACAGATCCCCTACCCTATTGCTAACATTCCACCACGCGCACGGATACTGGGACGGCTTTTTTCTGCAAGGTAATGGCCAGGCCTGCGAGTGAGGTTTCTTTGTAGGTTGCCTTCATATCGCGGCCGGTTTGCAGCATGGTTTGAATCACTTCATCAAGTGAGACTTTTTTGTCTGTACCATCTTCCAAAAGCGCGAGGGTGGCGAGCTTGAGGGCTTTTTCGGCGGCGATGCCGTTGCGCTCGATACAGGGGATTTGCACCAAGCCGCCGACAGGGTCGCAAGTCAGGCCCAAGTGGTGTTCCATGGCCATTTCGGCGGCGTTTTCCACTTGTTTCGGGGTACCGCCGATAACTTCGGCGTATGCGCCCGCCGCCATGGAACATGCCACGCCGACTTCGCCTTGGCAACCGACGTCTGCGCCGGAAATCGACGCGTTGGTTTTATACAAAATACCGATGGCACCGGCAGTCAGCAGGAAATCTTCAACACGCGATTGGTTGGCGTGTGGATTAAATTTTCGGAAATAGTGCAAGACGGCAGGAATAATGCCTGCCGCGCCATTGGTAGGTGCGGTGACGACGCGGCCGCCGGCGGCGTTTTCTTCATTGACCGCCATGGCGTACACCATCGGCCAAAGTTGGGTATTGACGATTTCGCTCTCGCGCAAGACTTTGAGTTTGGCTGCCAATTGCGGCGCGCGGCGGCGGACGTTCAAGCCGCCCGGCAGCTGCCCTTCCGCACCCAGGCCGCGCTTGATGCAGTTTTCCATCACATCGGCCACGGCAGCCATACGGCGGCGGACTTCCGCCTCATCGCAACCTGCCAACGCCGCTTCATTGGCCAACACAACTTCGGAAATATTCAACTGGTTCAGACGGCATTGTGCCAACAACTCGTCGCAGTTTTTGTAAGGATATGGCACGTCTGAATTTTCCTGCGCTTCTTGTGCAAACCCTTCATCTGTTACGATAAAACCGCCGCCGACCGAATAATAAATCTGCTCTTTCAGCTTCAGGCCGTCTGAATTGTAGGCGATAAAGTTCAAACCGTTCGGATGTTTGGGCAACACTTTATCGCCGCGGATATCCAAATCTTTTTCGGGATTGAAGGTCATTTCACGACCGTTGAGTTTTAAAACGTGCTGCGTGCGGATGCGTTCCAAGCGTTTGGGGATGTCTGCAAGCGGGATATCGTGCGGCAGGCTGCCTTCCAAACCGAGCAATAATGCATCGAATGTGCCGTGTCCGATACCGGTCAAAGCAAGCGAGCCGTACACTTCAATGACAATGCGCGCCACTTGTGTATCCAAGTTTTCGGCCTGCAGCAAATCGGCAAAAGCGGCCGCGGCCTTCATCGGGCCGACGGTGTGCGAGCTGGACGGGCCGATGCCGATTTTAAAAATATCAAAGATACTGATCATAAGGTTTTCCTATCATTGTGTGTGCGGGCTGGCTGTTTTTCAGACGGCCTTAAGGCCTAAAGAGGAATCTTTCGCGCCGCTTGCCAATGCAAGTACCAAATGTCCGACAACCATCAAAGGATCGCCTGCTTCCGGCGAGGTGTATTTCAGCGTCAGCGGTTTTTTACGCAAGGGTTCGTAATGGCTGACTTCACACTGTGAGGCCTCTAAACTTGCAGAACCGGCACGGTATTTGTACGCCAACAGCCGTAAATTGTTCAAGTCCATCTTCATGCCGTTGTCCAGCAATTCGCGCAACTGATTTTCCCAGGCAAGATCGGTACTTCCGTCTTTAATGGCAATCAGGATGGACTTTTCGAGGATTTTTTTGATGTGCTGATTCAAGGAGCGGATTGGGAAATGCCCCAGCCACAACAAATCGGTCTCTGCAAATTGGGCGGAAAACTGCTCTATAAACCAAGAGTGTAAGCCTCGATAATCCGGCGAATGAAACAGGGTTGATTTAACCTTATTGCCATCTTTATCCAGCATGTAATGGCTGCCGATAATCATGCTGCAAGATTCAGCAGCCCATCTGGGAACAATGACTTTGGGGGTAAAAAGCGTTTCGAGGCGTTGCTCGGTAAATTGCGTGGTGAAATCGGGGTTGTATTGCAACGATGTCGGCAAATAGCCGCGCCAAAGGTACATACCGATCCTGTTTTCGCCGATGACATCCAAAAGTTGTTCCAGCATGATACGGCTAGGACATGAAATAAATTCGTCCGCATCCAGCGGAAAAACGAAATCTATCGCTTCGTCTTTTGCTACAAGCTGCTTCATCAGCTGGTTGACCAATTGCTCATGATTAAACTTGAGCGCTTGATATTGATAGATAAATATTGGCAAACCTTCTTCTTTCAATTGAATCAGGATTTCCCTTGTTCCATCGCTGCTGCCGTGATCGATGATGTGCATTTCATCCATCAGCTCGAGATTATGACGGACAAACGATTCGATCACGTCGTTTTCGTTGCGCACCATGCTGATGCTGATTAGTTTTTTTCCCATAAATTATGCAATGTATTGATAGGTTTTAATCATTTTTCAGACGGCCTTGATCCAGCCGGCAATGCGTTTTTCAATCGCTTCGGCACTCAAACCCAAGTCGTCCAACAGTTTTTTTGGGTCGCCGTGTTCGGTAACTTTGTCTTCTACACCCAACAGCAACACCGGTTTGCAGATACCGTGTTTCGCCAACACTTCCAACACCGCGCTGCCTGCGCCGCCTTGTTCGGCGTTTTCTTCGGCGGTAACGATGTAATCGTGGCTTCGGGCGAGACGGACGATCAGTTCTTCGTCTATCGGTTTGACAAAGCGCATATCGGCAACGGTCGCGTTCAGCTTGTCGGCGGCGGCCAATGATGGGGCAACCATGCTGCCAAAGGCGATAACGGCAATTTTCTCGCCTTCGCGACGGATGATGCCTTTGCCGATTTCAACGGTTTCCAGGCCGTCTGAAACGGTTGCCCCCGTGCCTGTACCGCGCGGATAACGGACGGCGGACGGCGAATTTGCCTGATAGCAGGTTGAGAGCAGCAGGCGGCATTCGTTTTCATCGCTGGGTGCGGCAATAATCATGTTCGGCACGCAACGCAAAAAGCTCAAGTCGTACAAACCGGCATGGGTCGGGCCGTCTGCACCGACAATACCTGCGCGGTCGATGGCGAACAAAACAGGCAGGTTTTGCAGGGCAACGTCGTGCACCAACTGGTCGTAAGCGCGTTGCAGGAAAGTGGAGTAAATCGCCACGACAGGCTTGATGCCTTCGCACGCCAAACCGCCGGCAAAGGTAACGGCGTGTTGCTCGGCGATACCGACATCGAAATAGCGGTCGGGGAATTGCTGTTCAAACTCAACCAAGCCGCTGCCCTCGCGCATGGCAGGCGTGATGGCAACCAAACGCTCGTCCGCCGCCGCTTGGTCGCACAGCCATTGGCCGAACACTTGCGTATAAGTCGGTTTGGCTGCGGCAGGTTTCACTTCCGGCGCAGGCACTTCGCTCGGCAACTTGGCGACGGCGTGGTATTTGACAGGGTCGTTTTCGGCGAATTTGTAGCCGTTGCCTTTTTTGGTGATGACGTGCAGCAACTGAGGGCCTTTGCGGCCGCGCAAGTCTTTTAATACGTCCACCAGATTTTCAACGTTGTGGCCGTCAACCGGGCCGGTGTAACGGAAACCGAAGTTTTCAAACAAAGACAGCGACTGCTTGGCGTGTTCCGCTTCGCCTGCCAAGGTTTTGATTTTATTTTCGACTTTTTGGGCAAGCTCCATCGCGCCGGGCAATTTGTCCAATACTTTGCTCGATTGGGCCTTGATGGTGCTCAACAGGCCGTGCATATCGCGCACGACGTTGCTGGCGAGGTATTTCGGCAGTGCGCCGACATTGGGGGAAATCGACATTTCGTTGTCGTTGAGGATGACCAGCAAATCGACATCCGTATCGCCTGCGCAGTTCAGGGCTTCAAACGCCTGACCCGCCGTCATGGCGCCGTCGCCGATGATGGCGACGCTACGGCGGTTGTTGCCCAACTGTTTGTCCGCAACGGCCATGCCCAAGGCCGCGCCGATGGATGTGGAAGAATGGCCTACGCCGAACGCGTCGTATTCCGACTCGCTGCGTTTCGGAAAACCGGCCAAACCGCCGTATTGGCGCATGGTGTGCATTTGATTTTTGCGGCCGGTGAGGATTTTGTGCGGATAGCTTTGATGGCCGACATCCCAGACCAAATGGTCTTCGGGTGTGTCGTACACATAATGCAGCGCCACCGTCAGCTCGACTGCACCCAAGTTGCTGGCGAAATGGCCGCCCGTCTTACCGACGGAATCCAACAGAAATTCGCGCAATTCGGCGGCGACTTGCGGCAGCTGTTTTTTCTCCAGACGGCGCAAGTCCTGAGGCGTATCGATCATATCGAGCAAAGGGCTTGGGTTCATGATTTTTGGCGGTGATTTTTTGTGTAACGGACGATTATATCAAGAGATTGCACAACTTGTTACAAATGCTTTCAGACGGCCCGAACCTTTATCCTTTATAATACTGCCAACTGAAAACACAAGGCCGTCTGAAATGACCCAAA
The DNA here is from genome assembly GCF_001838065.1 of Neisseria sp. HMSC078C12. NCBI lineage: Bacteria > Pseudomonadati > Pseudomonadota > Betaproteobacteria > Neisseriales > Neisseriaceae > Neisseria > Neisseria sp. HMSC078C12. The sequence goes on from NZ_KV835608.1 coordinate 185,449, forward strand.
ACGCAAACAACCTCTGCTGGCTCGATATGGAAATGACCGGCCTCAACCCGGAACACGACCGCATTATCGAAGTCGCCATGATCATTACCGACTCCGATTTGAACGTACTGGCGCAATCGGACGTTTACGTCATCCATCAAAGCGACGAATTGCTCGACAGCATGGACGAGTGGAACACCGCCACCCACGGCCGCACCGGCCTGACCCAACGCGTGCGCGAATCCAAACTGACCGAAGCCGAAGTCGAGCAAAACCTGCTGGACTTCATGTCCGCATGGATACCCGAGAAATCCACGCCCATGTGCGGCAACTCCATCCATCAAGACCGCCGCTTCATGGTCAAATACATGCCGCGTTTGGAAGCCTATTTCCACTACCGCAACTTAGACGTATCCACGCTGAAAGAATTGGCCAAACGCTGGAATCCGGCCGTTGCCAAAAGCGTGGTCAAACGCGGTTCGCACAAGGCATTGGACGACATCCTCGAAAGCATCGAAGAAATGCGCCATTATCGCGAGCATTTCCTCAAACTCCCTTCCGAACAATAATCCCAAGGCCGTCTGAAACCGGTTTGACACCGTTCAGACGGCCTGATCGGCTTCCTTCATCTCATGAAAATCACCAAAATCTTTACCTTCGATTCCTCGCACATGCTCGACGGGCATGACGGCAAATGCCAAAATCTGCACGGCCACACCTACAAACTCGAAATCACCGTCTTCGCGCCCGTTATCCAAGGCGGTGCAAAAGACGGCATGGTGATGGACTTTACCGACCTGAAAGCCATCGTCAAACAACACATTACCGACCCGTTCGACCATGCCTTCATCTATCACGGCGACAACGAACGCGAAAGCCAAATCGCCGCGCTTTTGGAAGGCTGGAACATGAAAACCCTGCGCCTGCCCTGCCGTACCACCGCCGAAAACATGAGCGTAGAAATGTACGGCCGTCTTAAAAACGCCGGTGTCAAAGTGTGCAGCGTGAAATTATGGGAAACGCCGACTTCGTGTGCGGAATATGAAAGGGAATAAACCACCACCCTCTATTTTTCAGACGGCCTGTTCCCATAAATACCTCATACACTAAACATCAAAAGGAATCCTCATGAAACTCCTCTCCACCCTCCTCGTCCTCTTCGTCGCTGTCGAACATTTCTACATCGCCTGGCTCGAAATGACGCAAATCCCAAGCGAAAAAGCAGCAGAGCTGTTCAACATGCCTTACGAATTTATGGAACAAAAGCGCGTGCAAACTCTGTTTTCCAACCAAGGCCTGTACAACGGCTTCCTCGCCATCGGCTTGGTATGGGCTCGCTTTGCCGCACCCGACAACGCTGTTTACGGCGCAACCATCCTGTTCCTCGGTTTCGTCCTCATCGCCGCCGCATGGGGCGCGTTTTCATCCGGCAACAAAGGCATTTTGTTCAAACAAGGCTTGCCGGCATTTTTGGCCGCCGCAGCCGTCATTGCCGCTTAAGCACACACCAGCCATTCTTTCCTATTGAACTGACAGAAAGAATGGCTGCCTCAACCGATTTCTCAAAACGCTTCACGACAACAACTCAATCCCGCACACCTAATATTCATGACCATTCACATCACGCCGAACAATCCCCAATACCGCATTGTCGAAATCTTTGAAAGCCTGCAAGGCGAAGGCTGGAACACAGGCATGCCCGCCGTTTTCATCCGCTTGGGCAAATGCAATCTTGCGTGCAGCTGGTGCGATACTGACTACCTCAAATTCGGCATGATGAGCCTATCCGATATTTTGGGCCGTCTGAAAACCTACACGGCGCGCAACATCATTATTACCGGCGGCGAACCCACCATCCAACCGCATTTGGATACCCTGCTCAACGCACTCAAAGCCGAAGGCTATTTTCTGTGTATCGAAACCAACGGCCTCAACCCCGCTCCGCCGCAAATCGACTACGTTGCCACCAGTCCCAAAGCCTGTTACGCCGCCAAATATGAAAAAAGCTGCATCGAAAAAGCAGACGAAGTGCGCATTGTCGCCGACGGCGAAGTCATTGCGTTTTGTCAGGAAATAGAACGCAAAATCCGCGCCCGACATTACTATCTCTCGCCTTGCGAACAAGACGGCGCGATGAATATCTACGACACCATCCGCCAAATCGGCGTGTTAAACAGCCGAGCCGATGCCCCCGTCCATTGGCAACTGAGCGTACAAACGCATAAGTGGGCAGGAATAGAATAATTCGTTTAAAATCAATCAAAAATTAAACCTTTACAAAATATTGAATGTAAATACCATTCGATATTCGACCAAATGCACTACTGGCAAAGCGCTCAGGCCGTCTGAAACCCTATTTCAGACGGCCTTTTTTTGTTACAAACCTCTTGACCGATTACATAAGATTACGTAAAGTGTGCAACAGTTTTCATAAATTGGTAAAACCAATTTACCTGATAACTAACCGCATCTGAGGATGCAAATATCTATTCGAAAAACATTTATTGCTCAACACATCGTATCAAACCGCCATCGCATTGACGGTTATGGTGCTTGTTGCCCCGAGGATATTCCTATGGCTCTCTTTCTCAGCATTTTCCCCATCATCCTGCTGATTTGGCTGATGGTTAAGAAAAACAGTATGCCGTCTTACATTGCGCTACCGATTACCGCCGCGCTGATTTACGTCATCAAACTGTTTTATTTCGGCGACAACGCCATGTTGCTCAACGCAACAGCCGCGTCCGGCCTCGTTTCTACCCTGACCCCGATTACTGTGATTTTCGGTGCCATTATGTTCAACCGCATGATGGAAACCACCGGCTGTATCGACGTCATCCGCAAATGGCTGGCCACCATCAGCCCGAACCCGATTGCCCAATTGATGATCATCGGCTGGTCTTTCGCCTTTATGATCGAAGGCGCGTCCGGTTTCGGTACGCCTGCCGCCATTGCCGCGCCGATTCTGATGAGCTTGGGCTTTAATCCGCTGAAAGTAGCCATCTTCACTTTGGTGATGAACTCCGTACCCGTTTCCTTCGGCGCGGTAGGCACACCGACTTGGTTCGGCTTCGCACCTTTGGGCCTGGATCAAAAAAGCATTATGGAAATCGGTATGCAAACCGGCGTCATGCACTTCTTCGCAGGTTTCATCATCCCCGTCATCGGCTTGAGCTTCATCGTGCCTTGGGCTGAAATCCGCAAAAACTTGGGCTTCATCGGTATCGCCGTCTTCTCCTGTACCCTTCCTTATGTCGCATTGGCAATGGTCAATGAAGAATTCCCATCTCTGGTTGCCGGCGCAATCGGCCTGTTGGTATCCGTATTTGCGGCAAACCGCGGCTGGGGCTTAAGCAAAGATTACGCCAAAGACCCGAACGCAGAAAAAGTACCTTTCGCACAAGTTGCCAAAGCACTGGCCCCTTTGGGTATGCTGATCGGCATGCTGGTGGTCACCCGTATCAAACAGCTGGGCATCAAAGGCCTGCTGACCAGCAAAGAAGAATGGTTCAGCTTCCAACTGCCGTTTGATTTGTCCAAAATCACCGTCAGCGACTCCCTGACCATCACCTTCGGCAACATCTTCGGCCAAGGCGTAAACGCTTCCTACCAAACCCTCTACGTTCCGGCATGGATTCCGTTTGTCTTCACCGTTTGGATCTGCATCCTGCTTTATAAAACCAAATTCAAAGACGCCTGGGCTTTCTACGCTGCAACGTTCAACCAAACCAAAAAACCTTTGCTTGCCCTGATGGGTGCGCTGATTATGGTTCAACTGATGATGGTTGGCGGCGATGACTCCATGGTGAAAATCATCGGTAAAGAATTTGCCGCGATGGCAGGCGAACACTGGGTGTACTTCTCCCCATACTTGGGCGCAATCGGTGCATTCTTCTCCGGTTCCAACACTGTATCCAACCTGACCTTTGGTCCGATTCAACAACAAATCGCGCTTGATACCGGCCTGTCCGTTACCCTCATCCTCGCCCTGCAATCCGTCGGCGGTGCAATGGGCAACATGGTCTGCATCAACAACATCATCGCCGTGTGCAGCGTGTTGAACGTGAACAACGCCGAAGGTGCGATCATCAAGAAAACTGTCATCCCGATGAGCATCTATGGCGTCATCGCCGTGACTATCGCTTCAATTTTCTTCTTGTAAACCGCTTCATATCAAAGGCCGTCTGAATATTCAGACGGCCTTTTT
>NZ_KV835608.1:189734-207354 GCF_001838065.1 Neisseria sp. HMSC078C12
AAGGCCGTCTGAATATTCAGACGGCCTTTTTTGTATTCTTTTGCTATATTTCTTAAAGAATCATTAATGTATATATTCCGCAACAATCCGCATAACCACTTTGCAACACCAAATTACAAACAACTTTCTATTAATAAACAATCGGGTAAGCATAAGTAAACACTGTTTTGCAATTTACCTAATTACCACTACCGACAAAACGCCTAAAATACGCTTCATCTGCAAACGGAAACCCTTTCTCATTTTGCAAGATAACACACAACCCTCATATGGAGCTTAGATCATGAAATTACTTTCTGTTATCACTGCAGCCGCATTGGCTACTGTTTCCTTCTCTGCTGCCGCTGCACCTGCCGGCTTCGTTTCTTACCATTGTGACGGTGGCAAATCACTGAACGTGATGTACGGCTTTGACCGTAGCGGCCGTGCAGTTACTGCTGACGTAAACGCCGGTGGCAAAAAAGCCTCTTTGGTTGTCAACAAAAAACGTTCTGACAGCACTGGCACTACTTTCACCAACCGTCAAGGTTATGCAATGTCTGCCGGTTTCATCGACAAAAACACCCACACTACTTCTGAAGTAGTTGGCGTGAACGCCCCTAACGGCTCATTCCTGGTGAAAAACTGCGAACCACGTCCACGTTAATCCCAGTTTTCCTATTTAACCGAATTATCCCGGTTTAATCAAAAGGCCGTCTGAAAAACAATTTTCAGACGGCCTTTTGATTCAATCCTATAAAAAAGAGCGTGTCCCGTACACGCTCTTTTTGTTTGTTCACCCAATTAAATACGCATCGGCATCACGATGTATTTGAAGTTCGGATTATTCGGCACGGTAAACAGCGTTGAACGGTTGGCATCGCCAAAAGCAAGCTGCATATCGTCGGAATGGATGTTACGCAACACATCCATCAAGTAGCCGATGTTGAAACCGACTTCGAGTTCTCCGCCTTGATAAGCGATTTCCAGCTCTTCGCGCGCTTCTTCCTGCTCGTTGTTACTACATACGACACTCAGCAAACCTGGCTGTAAGAACAGTCGCGCACCGCGGAATTTTTCATTGGCAAGAATGGCGGCACGTTCGAGCGCACCCAAAAGCTGAGTACGGGATACAAGGAAAATCTTGTCGTTATCCAAAGGAATCACGCGGTTAAAGTCGGGGAACTTGCCGTCGATGACTTTGCTGACAATGGTTGTGCCATTGCATTGGAAGCGTACTTGATTGTCCAAAAGCTCAACGGTGATGGATTCGGACGGATTGTTCAACAGCTTGAAGAGTTCCAATACCGTTTTACGCGGCAGGATGACTTCTGTTTTCGGCAGTTCCGCTTCGATTTGGCTGGCGGCGTAGGCAAGGCGATGGCCGTCGGTGGCGACGAGGCGCAGTTGGTTGCCTTCTACCTGCATCAGCAAGCCGTTGAGGTAATAGCGGATGTCTTGAACCGCCATGCTGTATTGCACTTGCGAAAGCATGGTTTTGAAGGTTTCTTGAGTCAACGAGAAAGTTGCGCTGACATCGTTGCCGACACTCATCAAAGGAAAGTCTTCTGCCGGCAGGGTTTGCAAGGCAAAACGGGATTTGCCCGCACGCAAAGTCAAACGGTTGTCCGCCCAATCTAAGGACACCAGCGCACTGTCAGGCAGGGCGCGCAGGATGTCTTGGAATTTTTTAGCGTTGGTCGTAATGCGGAAATCGCCTGCCTGACTTTCAGGGCCGGCGGTATTGATTTGGATTTCCAAGTCGGTTGCCAAAAGTTTGGTTTGTCCGTCTTTGCTTTCCAGCAACACATTGGACAGAATCGGCAGAGTATGGCGACGCTCAACGATACCGGTAACGGCTTGCAACGGCTTGAGCAGACTGTCGCGGTCGGCTTGTAAAATCAGCATGTTCCATTCCTTTGAATTTGAAATCGGTTGATTTGGGTATTTTAAAATATTTTTTGTATTCAGACGGCCTCATATCGATATCAGGCCGTCTGAAATTGCATGGGGTCAGTTTTGAATCAAAATCAGCAGCTTTTCGTAATCTTGCGCCAATTCGGGGTCTTCTTCGCGCAGTTTCGCCACTGCTTTCACGCCGTGCATCACAGTCGTATGGTCGCGGCCGCCAAAGGCATCACCGATAGAAGGCAGGCTGAGCGTGGTCAGCTCTTTGGTCAGGCTCATGGCGACTTGGCGCGGTCGGGCGATGTTGCGCGTGCGTTTTTTGCCCAATATATCGCTGATTTTAATCCGATAATATTTGGCCGTCGCATCGATAATGGTGTCGGCGGTAATGACTTTGTGTTTCTCGGCAATAATATCCTGTAAAGCCGTACGCGCCAAATCCATGTCGATAACAGGGCGGTTCATAAAACGGCTGCTGGCACTGACACGGTTGAACGCGCCTTCCAGCTCGCGTACATTAGAGCGGATTAGGTTGGCGATAAACAAAGCAGCTTCGTCTTCGATACTGATACCGGCGGCTTCTGCCTTTTTCTGCAAAATCGCCACGCGCATTTCCAATTCGGGCGGTTCGAGTTCCAAAGTCAAACCCCATGAGAAACGCGATTTGAGACGGTCGTCCATGCCTTCGATTTTGGCAGGCAATACGTCGCAAGTGAGAATCAGTTGTTTTTTCTCGTTGTGAAAATGGTTGTACAGATAGAAGAACTCTTCCATCGTACGGTCTTTGCCTTTGATGAACTGAATATCGTCGATAATCAGCAGATCGTATTGTTTGTATTGTTGCTTGAACACATCATAAGTGTTGTTGCGCACCGCCTTCATAAAGCTGCGGATATAGTCGTCCGAGTGCATATAGCGCACTTTGGCATCGGGGCGGTTTTTCAGCAATTCGTTGCCGATGGCCTGCACCAAGTGGGTTTTACCCAAACCGGTGCTGCCGTACAGGAAAAACGGGTTGTAGCCCTGCCCCGGATTTTCAGCAATCGCTTGGGCGGCTGCGGCGGCAAGGCGGTTGCCCTTACCTTCTACCAAAGTTTCAAATGTATAGTCGCGCGACAAATTGGTTTGCTCATAGCGCGCTTCTTCCGCATCGTGTTGCGCGTCGGTTTTGGCTTTGGCAACCGCTTTAGACTCAGCCGGAGCGGCAGTTTGCACTTGAGGCTCATGCGGCAGGTTTTTCATGCGTTGCGCCAAAATCTCGGCAGCCGTCTTGGCTGCGGCAGGTTTGGACACCGTTTCAGACGGCCTGTCTTCTTCTACTGCCGCAACGGTTTGCAAAGGCATTTGAACAGGCTCTACACATTCTTCGACTTCAACAACTTCTTGCACTTGCACCGGCGCAACAGCCTGAGCCGCCATTTCATAATGCGTACCTACGCCCGGCTTAAACGCGAAAGCCACCTGCTGAGGCACCAATTCGGCACGCACGGCGTCAATCTTGGCGGCAAACTGGCTTTTGAGCATATTGCAGGCAAATTGGTTTTTACCATACACCACCCATACGCCGTTTTCTTCGCCCACGGTCAAAGGCGCAATCCATTGCGCAAACTGCCCGGCAGGCAACATTTCGTGAAGGCGGCAAAGGCACAGCGGCCAAAATTCAGCTAACGTCATGAGATTAAGCTCGGAAAATGGAAGATTTGGGAAATACAAGAAGGCAAAGCAGACAGGCAATCCGATAAAAATCAAATTTTTACAATATTCCCGCTGCTTTCAGACAGCCTTGCGCACAGAGAAAAGCAAGGTTGGGCGATTATACCCATTCCGCTCTTTTTTATCCACAACCACCGCAAAATTTTATCCACAAATTCTATCAATGCATCAAACCCGTTGTCACACTTTAGCCGACGAAAAGTTTTTATATTGATTGACAAAAGCAACAAATTGGAGTGTAATTCACGGTTTAATTATCTACTAATTTTTAGGAAACATCATGAAACGCACTTATCAACCTTCCGTTACCAAACGCAAACGCACCCACGGCTTCTTGGTTCGCTCCAAAACCCGTGGTGGTCGCGCAGTATTGGCTGCCCGTCGCGCCAAAGGCCGCAAACGCTTGGCTGTATAATTTTGAATTACGGCTTCTCGAAGCAGTATCGCTTATTAAAAACGGATGATTTTTCATCCGTTTTTGCGTTGAAAAACCGACGCAGCCGCGATTTGCTGCAAGTCTCCCAGTCCGCAGACAACGCGCTCGGCCATCCGCGCCTTGGTTTGGTCGTCAGCAAAAAGACCGCCAAACGTGCCCATGACCGCAATTATATGAAGCGCGTCATCCGCGACTGGTTCAGACTGAATCAACACCAGCTGCCGCCGCATGATTTCGTTGTGCGCGTGCGTCAGGCGTTTAATCGGGAAACCGCCCCGGAAGCCCGCAACCAACTTGCCCAGCTGATGAAAAAACGCCGATGAACACCCTGCTTTCCAAGCTCCTCCTTGCACTCATCCGCTTTTACCAATACTGCATCAGCCCCCTCATTCCGCCGCGCTGCCGCTACACCCCGACCTGTTCACAATACGCAGTCGAAGCCGTCAAAAAATACGGCGCATTCAAAGGCGGATGGCTGGCCATCAAACGCATCGCACGATGCCACCCTTTCGGCGGACACGGACACGACCCTGTTCCATAATGCTGCTGTCAACCATTTAAAGAACACGATTTCCTTTAATTTCCCGTCGGTTTCTATATAATGCCGTCTGAAGCAGTTTTCATCTCGATTACCTATCCGTCAATTCCAGGAATCTCTTATGGATTTTAAAAGACTTGTGGCATTTTTTGCCATCTCGCTGGCAATCTTTGCCGGCTGGGAACATTTCTTCCCCAGCCCCAAACCTAATCCGGCGCAACAAGCCGCGCAACAGCAAACGACCGCCGCTCCGGCAAAAGCCGCTGCCGAAGCCGCGCTTGCTCCAGCCACCCCCATTACCGTTACCACAGACACGGTTAAAGCCGTCATCGATGAGAAAAGCGGCGACCTGCGTCAGCTGACCCTCTTGCAATACAAAGCAACCGGCGACGAACACAAACCTTTCGTCCTGTTTAACGACAGCAAAGAATACACCTACGTTGCCCAATCCGAGCTTTTGGACGCACAAGGCAACAACGTTCTGAAAGGCATCAGCTTTAGCGCTCCGCAAAAACAATACAGTTTGGAAGGCGACAAAGTCGAAGTCCGCCTGAGCGCGCCTGAAACCAACGGCCTGAAAATCGACAAAGTTTATACTTTCACCAAAGGCAGCTATTTGGTTAACGTCCGTTTCGACATTACCAACAGCAAAGGCCAACCCGTCAACCTGAGCGCAGACTACCGCATCGTCCGCGACCACAGCGAACCTGAAGGCCAAGGCTACTTTACCCGCTCTTACGTCGGCCCGGTGGTTTACTCCCCTGAAGGCGGCTTCCAAAAAGTCAGCTTCTCTGATTTGGACGACGATGCCAAATCCGGCAAATCCGAAGCCGAATACATCCGCAAAACGCCGACCGGCTGGCTCGGTATGATTGAACACCATTTCATGTCCACTTGGATTTTGCAGCCTAAAGACGGCCAAAGCGTTTGCGCCGCAGGCGACTGCCGTATCGACATCAAACGTCGCAACGACAACCTGTACAGCGCAAGCGTCAGCGTGCCTTTAGCCGCCATCCAAGCCGGTGCGAAAGCCGAAACCGCCATCAACCTGTATGCCGGTCCGCAAACCACTTCCGTTATCGCCAACATTGCCGACAAACTGCAACTGGCCAAAGACTACGGCAAAGTGCACTGGTTCGCCTCCCCGCTCTTCTGGCTCTTGAACCAACTGCACAACATCATCGGCAACTGGGGCTGGGCAATCATCGTTTTGACCATCATCGTCAAAGCCGTGCTGTACCCGTTGACCAACGCCTCTTACCGCTCTATGGCAAAAATGCGTGCCGCCGCGCCTAAATTGCAAGCCATCAAAGAGAAATACGGCGATGACCGCATGGCGCAACAACAAGCCATGATGCAGCTTTATAAAGACGAGAAAATCAATCCGCTGGGCGGCTGTCTGCCTATGCTGTTACAAATCCCCGTCTTCATCGGCCTGTACTGGGCATTGTTCGCCTCCGTAGAATTGCGCCAAGCGCCTTGGTTGGGTTGGATTACCGACTTGAGCCGTCCGGATCCTTTCTACATCCTGCCTTTGATTATGGCGGCGACCATGTTTGCACAAACTTATCTGAATCCGCCGTCAACCGACCCTATGCAGGCGAAAATGATGAAAGTCATGCCTTTGATTTTCTCCATCATGTTCTTCTTCTTCCCTGCCGGTTTGGTTCTGTACTGGGTAGTCAACAACCTCTTGACCATCGCCCAACAATGGCACATAAACCGCAGCATCGAAAAACAACGCGCCCAAGGCGAAGTCGTTTCTTGATAAAAGCTTAGGCAACGCAAAGGCCGTCTGTTGTTCAGACGGCCTTTTTTTATTTCCCCAAATAAATACAGTTTGAGATTGAACCCAATCCAGTTTTAAGCGGCATGCAACACAAAAATCGTCGGGCGTTTTTTCAAATTCGGCATTTCTTTTCTTTTCCGCCACTGCGCAATCGGCTGGCTGATGATTTCCTGTGTCGGCAAAGTTAAGTCCGTAGCCACGCACAAACGCGTTTCAGGATGCAGGTTTTCCACCGCATCAGCCAACAACGCATCGTTGCGATACGGCGTTTCGATAAACAGCTGCGTTTCATTCTGCTGGCGCGAACGTTGCTCCAAAGCCTTCAAACGCTGAATACGCTCATTTTTTTCAGACGGCAGATAACCCTTAAATGCAAAGTTCTGACCATTCGCACCCGAAGCCATCAGCGCCAGCAGCAAACTGGACGGGCCGACCAAAGGCCGTACTTCAAAACCGTGTTTATGCGCCAACGCCACCAAATTCGCACCCGGGTCGGCAACAGCCGGGCAACCCGCCTCGCTGACAATACCCATACTGCGCCCTTCTTGCAAAGGTTTCAGCAATTCCGGCAAAGTCTTCAAATCCGTGTGTTCATTCAGCGTTTGCAGATTCAGCTCGCGGATAGGCGTAGTCACGCCCAAGTGTTTCAAATGCGCGCGCGCTGTTTTTTCCGCTTCCACGACAAAATCCGTCAGCCCGATAATCGCCTGTTGCTCATGCGGCAACAGGCATGGCGTATCAGGCGCACCCAAAGGGGTAGGAATCAAATACAAAATCGGTTTCATTCTTGCAGCTCCCAAAAATCTCAGGCCGTCTGAACACATTCAGACGGCCTCAAACTATAAAACTTCCACACCTTCGTTTTTCAAAAAATCAATCAGACGGAAAATCGGAAGGCCAATCAAAGCATTCGGGTCCGTACTTTCAATCCGCTCCAACAAAGCAGCGCCCAAACCCTCGCTCTTCGCCGCACCGGCACAATAAACCGCATCCGGCTCGCGTTCCAAATATCGGCTGATTTGTTCCTGCGACAACTGGCGCATGGTAACCACCGTATGATCGACATGATGCTGAACCTTGCCCGTAGCAGTATTCAAAAGCACGATTGCGCTGTAAAATTCAATCCGTTTTCCGCTTAAGTTTTCCAGCATCTGTTGTGCATTTGCGACGTTCATCGGTTTGCCCAACTGCCGTCCTTCGCACCATGCGACTTGGTCTGCGCCGATAATCAGCGCGGCAGGGAAAGTTGCCGCCAATGAACGGGCTTTACCTTTAGCCAAACGCAGCGCCGTTTCGCCCGCATGCTCGCCCGCAATAGGCGTTTCGTCAAAATCGGGCGATGCCGTCTGAAAATCGACACCCAAACGGCGAAGCTGTCCGCAGCGGAAAACCGAAGTCGACCCTAAAACCAAAGGCAGTTTTACTTCCATATTTTTACTTAAAAACATTGACGTTAGACCGCCGAAATTATATCATACTCCGTTTATGTCATACCCTAATTTGATTGACCCAGAAGTTTTCGCCGCCGAAGGGCAGAATCTGCAAGGCAGCTTCCTGCTCGAAGAATTGGATGAACGAGTCAGTTCGCACGATTATCCGGCCGACAAACAGACGCGCGTGTCGTTTACGCTGCAAGGCGGCCGCGACCGGCTGCAACGTCTGTTTCTCGATTTGAACGTCAAAGCCGACATGCCCCTGATTTGCCAGCGCTGCATTACGCCCATGCCGTTTCTGCTCGATGAAACCAGCCGTATCGTCTTGTTTGCCGATGAAGAGAGTTTGGACGAAGCCATGCTTGCCGATGAAGAATTGGAAGGTATGCTGCTCGAAAAAGAGCTAGACGTACGAACTCTGGTCGAAGACCAAATCCTGATGTCGCTCCCTTTCTCCCCTCGACACGAAGACTGCGGCAACAATGGGACACTGGAAGAAGTCAATCGGGACAAACCAAACCCCTTCGCTGTTTTAGCAGGTTTGAAAAGCAGTTAATTAGGACACAGTTTATTTATTTAGGAGCTTGAAATGGCCGTTCAACAAAACAAAAAATCCCCTTCTAAACGCGGTATGCACCGTTCACACGACGCTCTGACTGCGCCTTCTCTGTCTGTCGACAGCGCAACCGGCGAAGTGCATCGTCCACACCACATTTCTCCAAACGGTATGTACCGTGGCCGTAAAGTGGTAAAAGCTAAAGGCGAATAATCCGTTCGTCTGACTGAAAAAGCCAGAATATTGCCATGCAATGACTGGCTTTTTTGCATTGCACCCTGTATTTTCCTCTTCGGAAGCACACCATGAAACGTAAAATCTGGTACACCTACGACGACATCCACCGCGTAATCAAAGGATTGGCGGAAAAAATCCAAAACTCCGGCACCAAATACGATGCCATGATTGCCATTGGCGGCGGCGGTTTTATCCCTGCCCGCATGTTGCGCTGCTTCTTGGAAATCCCGATTTACGCCGTGACCACAGCCTACTACGACAACGATCACGAAGGTCAAGTGACCGAGGAAGTGAAAAAAGTCCAATGGCTCGATCCCGTTCCCGATGTACTGAAAGGCAAAAACGTACTGGTTGTTGACGAAGTGGACGACAGCCGCGTTACCATGGAATTCTGCCTGAACGAATTGTTGAAAGAAGATTTCGGCACCATCGGCGTGGCAGTATTGCATGAAAAAATCAAAGCCAAAGTCGGCAAGATTCCCGAAGGCATCCCTTATTTCAGCGGCATTACCGTGGAAGATTGGTGGATCAACTATCCTTGGGACGCGCTGGACATCGACGAACACAATAAATTGGCCGCGCAAAACCGATAAATCCGGCATGACCGTCGCAACAAGCCTTTCCATCTGATTTTCAATCCATCTCCTGAAAATCAGATGAATGTGCTCGTCCGATGGTCCGAGGCCGTCTGAAACACACAAACCGGAGAACAACATGATTACACTGGCCGTAGATGCCATGGGCGGAGATGCAGGCCTTGCGATTACCGTCCCCGGTGCAGTGGATTTCCTAAAACAACAATCCGACGTACATCTGATTATGGTCGGCGATGAAGCAGCAGTCCGCCAAGCATTAAGCTCGGCAGGCGCGCCCATGGACCGCATCACCGTCTGCCATGCAGCACAAGTTGTTGAAATGGATGAAGCGCCGCAATCCGCGCTGAAAAACAAAAAAGAATCATCCATGCGCATCGCCATCAACCAAGTCAAAGAAGGCAATGCGCAAGCCGCCGTATCGGCAGGCAATACCGGCGCACTGATGGCGACCGCCCGATTCGTCCTCAAAACCATTCCCGGCATTGAGCGCCCTGCCATCGCTAAATTCCTGCCTTCCGACAGCGAACACGTTACTTTGGCTTTGGATTTGGGTGCCAACGTTGACTGTACGCCCGAACAACTGGTTCAATTTGCCATCATCGGCAGCGAGCTGGTACACGCCCTGCACCCGGAAAAAGGCAGCCCGCGCGTCGCCCTCTTGAACGTCGGTACAGAAGACATCAAGGGTACGGATGCCGTCAAACAAACCTTTAAACTGTTGAGCAGCAGCAAACTCAACTTCATCGGCAATATCGAAAGCAACAGCGTTTTGTATGGCGAAGCCGATGTTGTTGTCGCAGACGGGTTTGTCGGCAACGTTATGCTCAAAACCATTGAAGGCGCGGTTAAATTTATGAGCGGCGCCATCCGCCGTGAATTCCAAAGCAACCTGTTCAACAAACTTGCCGCCATTGCCGCCCTGCCCGCGCTCAAAGGCTTGAAAGGCAAACTGGATCCGCGCAAATTTAACGGCGCCATCTTGCTTGGTTTACGCGGTATCGTGATTAAGAGCCACGGAGGAACCGACGAAGTTGGCTTCCGTTATGCTTTGGAAGAAGCCTACCACGAAGCCAAATCCGCCGGCCTTGCCCAAATCGAACAAGGCGTAGCCACCCAGTTGGCCGCTTTAGAAGCCGCCAAAGCAGAAGCAGAGCAGGAAGAGACCGCCGCTCCGGCAACGGAAGCTTAAGGCTGATATACACAGGCCGTCTGAAACTTCAAAATGTTCAGACGGCCTGTTTTTATCTTTGAAACACCAACTTCATGCTTCATATTGGGAATTTCCCCATTTTCGCTTACAATATCCGACTATCTGAATTAACTCTCTAAAAAGGCCGTTCTCATGCAATATGCCAAAATTTCCGGCACAGGCAGCTATCTTCCTGCCAACCGCGTCAGCAATGACGACCTTGCCAAAAAAGTGGACACTTCCGACGAATGGATTACCACGCGTACAGGCATCAAATTCCGCCATATTGCAGACGAGGGCGAAAAAACCAGCGACTTGGCTGCCGAATCAGCACGTCGCGCCTTGGCAGATGCCCATTTACAGGCTGACGACATCGACCTGATTATCGTCGCCACAGCCACTCCCGATATGCAGTTCCCCTCCACTGCAACCATCGTTCAGCAAAAATTAGGCATAACCAACGGCTGCCCTGCCTTTGACGTACAAGCCGTGTGCGCCGGTTTTATGTATGCCATGACCACTGCCAATGCCTATATCAAAAGCGGCATGGCGAAAAATGCTTTGGTTATCGGCGCGGAAACCTTCAGCCGCATCGTCGATTGGAACGACCGCACCACCTGCGTCCTCTTTGGTGACGGAGCAGGCGCGGTTGTCTTAAGCGCATCTGACGAACCGGGCATCATCCACAGCAAACTCAAAGCCGACGGCAACTACCTCAACCTTTTAAACGTCCCCGGACAAATCGCCAACGGCCAGGTTTGCGGGTCGCCCTACATCAGCATGGACGGTCCCGGCGTATTCAAATTTGCCGTCAAAATGCTGGCAAAAATTGCAGATGACGTTATCGAAGAAGCCGGTTACACCGCCGACCAAATCGATTGGATTGTGCCGCACCAAGCCAACAAGCGCATTATCGACTCTACCGCCAAACACTTGGGCTTGAGCATGGACAAAGTGATCTTGACCGTCCAAGACCACGGCAACACTTCCGCAGCCTCCATTCCGTTGGCACTGGATGTCGGCATTAAAAACGGCCAAATCAAACGCGGACAAAACCTCTTACTCGAAGGCATCGGCGGCGGTTTTGCCTGGGGTGCGGTTTTGGTGAAATACTAACGGTTGGGCCGTCTGAACACCTCTTTCAGACGGCCTATCCTGCTCAAACCCATGAAATCCCTAACGTTTGCACTCTGCATCAGCAGCCTGTTTTTAAGCATAACGGCTGTAATATTGCCCAAACTGGCAATCACCTATCTCGCACTGAGCGCATACGTTTTCCTGCTTTACTACCAAGACAAACAGCGCGCACGCAACCACGGCAGGCGCATACCCGAAGCAAAATTGCACCTGCTCAACCTGCTTGGCGGCTGGCCGGGCGGTTATTGCGGCAGCCTCGCATTCAGGCACAAAACCAGCAAACCCGGATTTGTCCGCACCTTCCGACTGAGTGCCGCAACCAATACTGCCGCCACCCTCCTTCTGCTGGCAGACACCCTCAAACATTCAAACCAATAAGGAATTACCATGTCTTTCGCATTCTTCTTCCCCGGACAAGGCTCACAAAGCCTAGGCATGATGAACGGCTTTGCCGAGCAAGCCATCGTTAAAGCCACATTTGACGAAGCTTCCGCCGTATTGGGTCAAGACCTGTGGGCAATGATTAACGGCGAAGATGCCGAATTAATCGGACAAACCGTCAACACCCAGCCCATCATGCTGGCTGCAGGCATTGCCACCTACCGCGCCTACTTAAAAGCCGGCGGCAAAACCCCTTCCGTCGTTGCAGGCCACAGCCTCGGCGAATACACTGCCCTCGTCGCTGCCGGCGCATTGGATTTTGCAGACGCGGTCAAACTGGTTCGTCTGCGCGCTGAACTTATGCAGTCTGCCGTACCGCAAGGCGTAGGCGCAATGGCCGCTATTTTGGGTTTGGAAGACGAACAAGTCAAAGCCATTTGCGCCGAAGCCGCACAAGGCGAAGTCGTTGAAGCCGTCAACTTCAACTCCCCAGGCCAAGTCGTGATCGCCGGCAACACCGCCGCAGTCGAATGCGCCATGGCCGCTGCCAAAGAAGCCGGAGCCAAACGCGCCCTACCGCTGCCTGTTTCCGTTCCTTCGCATTGCAGCCTCATGAAGCCCGCAGCGGAAAAACTTGCCGAAGCATTGAAAGACATCACCATCAAACAACCGCAAATCCGCGTCATCCATAACGCCGATGTTGCTTCTTACGATGATGCCGACAAAATCAAAGATGCCTTGGTACGCCAACTGTACAGCCCGGTGCGCTGGACAGAAACCGTCAACGCATTGGTTTCCGAAGGCATCACCGAATCCGCCGAATGCGGCCCCGGCAAAGTCCTCGCAGGCCTCGCCAAACGCATCAACAAAGAAGCCGCGTGCAGCGCATTGACCAATGCCGACCAAGTGGCTGCATTTATTGAAGCCCACTAAAACGTTTTCAGACGGCCTTATCCTGTCAGGCAAGGCCGTCTGAAAAATCAGCTCCACCCCAATCCGAATACATTATGAAAAAAACCATTATTCTTGCCGTTCCTTACATGTACGGACTGGATCAATGTATCGAAAAAAATCTGTGTTTTCTTGGTTTTGAGGTCATCAACCTGTGCTATGACGACCGGGATTCCTATTACCCGAACTTGAACCTAAAATAAAAATTGAGGAAAAAAGAGGCTTTAAGGCTTCCTGCACCGGAAATCGATAGAGAAGTTGTGGAGAATTTAAATGTTTGACAAGGAAAAGCTGCTGACTTCTATAATTCCTCTCAGGACACACCAGCCAGCAGCAACCGTGCAACATATTGTTTATGCGGCCGATCAAAAACATCCGCCACATCGGCACATCCATGCTCTCCGTTTTGGCAAACAACCACTTTCCGATTCATTTTCATCTCTTGGTCAGCGGTTCGGAAAACTATGCCTTCGATATTTTCAACCAACTAGAAAATATCAATCCAAATTACACCGTAACGGTTTATCACCTGGATACAGATTATTTTTCTACCCTGCAGACAACCAGCTATTTCACCATCGCTATGTACTACCGAATGTGCATACCCGCCATACTTGGCGATATAAGCGATACTGCACTCTACTTGGACACAGACGTTCTCTGCTTAGGCGATATCTCAGAACTGTTTACCGTCAACCTTGA
This sequence comes from Neisseria sp. HMSC078C12, assembly GCF_001838065.1. Lineage (NCBI taxonomy): Bacteria > Pseudomonadati > Pseudomonadota > Betaproteobacteria > Neisseriales > Neisseriaceae > Neisseria > Neisseria sp. HMSC078C12. The sequence goes on from NZ_KV835608.1 coordinate 203,280, forward strand.
TCGCAAACTTCTCGCAGCCGTTCCAGAAACAACACTTTACCGTACCTACATTAACAAATTAAATGTATTTGGTTTTAGCAGTACAGATCCCTACTTTAATTCAGGCGTGCTGCTGTTTAACAACAAATTTTGGAACGAATCATCCGCTTACACTATCCTGAGCGAGAAAATACGGCAGGTCGAACTCAGCAAATTGATCTTGGCATGTCCGGATCAAGATCTGCTCAATCTAAGCTGCAAAGGCAAAGTAGAATGGTTGCTGGAATCTTACAACTGGATACATTGGCACCATCAAGGAAACGAGCTGAACACCAACCCCAACAATATCCGGTTTGTTCATTTTATCGGCGGCACCAAGCCTTGGCATCATCTTGGCTTTCATCCTGTTTATGATTCTTTTTATAGAAAGTCTCCTTGGTATGATGGTTATCTCCATCAAAAGCCCAATATCGACTTACCCTTCCCGAATCCGCATAAGAGATACAAACAAGCTGCAAAACGCCTATTTAAACAAGGCGATAAAAAACAAGCCTGGCTATATTATCGGACATATTTATTAACAAAATTTCTAAGCCGTCAAAAGCAACCTTATCTTGCAGAAAAACCAATTTATTAAAACAGGGCAGCCTTAGCACGCAAAACATTTACAGACGGCCTGTAGACAAAAGTTAGATTAAAAAACCTATTCGTGGTATAAGGCCGTCTGAAACCATTTTTCCAATCGCAATTAAGGAATAAAACATGAGTACACAAGATTTAAGCGGTAAAATCGCTTTGGTAACCGGCGCATCGCGCGGTATTGGTGCGGCGATTGCCGATACTTTGGCTGCGGCCGGTGCAAAAGTTATCGGCACAGCCACCAGCGAAAGCGGCGCAGCTGCAATTAGCGAGCGCTTGGCGCAATGGGGCGGCGAAGGCCGTGCATTGAATTCTGCCGAACCTGAAACCATCGAAAACCTGATTGCCGACATCGAGAAAGAATTCGGCAAACTGGATATTCTGGTCAATAACGCCGGCATTACCCGCGACAACCTCCTGATGCGCATGAAAGAGGAAGAGTGGGACGATATCATGCAGGTCAACCTCAAATCCGTCTTCCGCGCCTCCAAAGCTGTCTTGCGCGGCATGATGAAACAGCGTGCCGGCCGCATCATCAACATCACATCCGTTGTCGGCGTGATGGGCAATGCCGGTCAGACCAACTATGCAGCCGCAAAAGCAGGCTTGATCGGCTTCTCCAAATCCATGGCGCGTGAAGTCGGCAGCCGCGGCATTACCGTCAACTGCGTCGCCCCGGGCTTTATCGACACCGATATGACCCGCGCCCTGCCGGAAGAAACCCGCAAAACCTTTGAAGCGCAAACTTCTGTGGGCAAATTCGGTGAAGCGCAAGATATTGCCGATGCAGTCTTGTTTTTGGCTTCTGATCAGGCAAAATACATTACCGGTCAGACACTTCATGTCAACGGCGGCATGTTGATGCCTTAAACCGTTTGTTTATTTAAAGGCCGTCTGAATATTTCAGACGGCCCTTTTTGTCAATCAAAACACTATTTTACATTCTATCTTGATATAATCTTAATAATCCGTTAGATAACGCTCGAAACAGTAAATCCAAATAAGCATGATACGGGAAATCAAATCGCAGGAATAAATTGCGTTCTGTGCGTTTTTATTTGGGTTTGCTGTCGGTTTTCGACGTGTTTCAGACGGCCTCTATATAACAATATTTACTTTTAATGAAAGGCCGCCCACTCTATGCACGAATTTTCCCTTGGTCCCATTGTCATTGTTCTGTTGGTTGCCGTTATTACGGTTATCTGCTGCCGCAAATTCAACATTCCTTCCATGCTCGGTTATCTTTTGGTCGGTTTTATTGCCGGTCCGGGTATGTTCAGACTGATTCCTCAAAGCCACGCTACCGACTATTTGGGCGAAATCGGCATTGTGTTCTTGATGTTCAGCATCGGTCTCGAATTCTCCCTGCCTAAACTCAAAGCCATGCGCCGCCTCGTATTCGGTTTGGGCGGTTTGCAAGTCATCGTTACCATGCTCTCGATTATGGGCATTTTGATGGCGATGGGCACGCCGTTTAACTGGGCGTTTGCCACCGCCGGCGCACTGACCATGTCGTCCACCGCCATCGTCAGCCGCATTTTGTCGGAGAAAACCGAGCTGGGTCAGCCGCATGGTCAAATGGCCATGGGTGTTTTGCTGATGCAAGATATTGCCGTTGTACCGCTGATGATTCTGATTCCGGCGCTTGCAGGCGGCAGCGAAGGCAACTTGTGGGTAGAACTGGGCCTAGCCGGTTTGAAAATGTTGCTGACCTTGGGCATTTTGTTTGTTATCGGCAGCCGTGTGATGTCGCGCTGGTTCAGACTGGTTGCCAAACGCAAATCGTCCGAACTCTTCATGATCAACGTTTTGCTGGTTACTTTGGGCGTAGCCTATCTGACAGAACTTGAAGGCCTGTCCATGGCATTGGGCGCATTCGTCGCCGGTATGCTGCTTTCCGAAACCGAATACCGCATTCAGGTGGAAGACGACATCCGCCCATTCCGCGACATCCTGCTCGGCTTCTTCTTCATCACCGTCGGCATGAAGCTGGATATTCAGGCGCTGATCGGCAATTGGCAGCAAATCCTGATTTTGTTGGTTATCCTGCTGGTCTTGAAAGCACTGGTCGTCTTCGTCATCGCTTTGCGTATGAAAAACCCTGTGGGTGATAGCCTCAAGAGTGCGCTTTATTTGGCGCAAGGCGGTGAGTTTGGCTTCGTGATGCTGGCCATTTCCAGCAAAATCAATATGGTTTCGCCCGAATTGGAACAAGCGGCCACTGCAGCCGTCTTACTCTCCATGATTGCCGCACCATTTATCTTGGGCAGCAGCGATGCCATCATCGGCCGCTTCGTCAAATCCGACTGGGACATGAAAGCCTTGGACTTGCACTCCATGCTGGTGGAAACCATGAGCAAATCCGAACACGTCCTGATTATCGGTTTCGGACGCGGCGGTCAATCGGTTGCCCGCGTATTGGCTCAAGAAGGCATCCCCTACTTTGCCCTCGACTTGGACATCGCCCGCGTACAAGTGGCACGCAACGCAGGCGAACCGGTTTCCTTTGGCGATGCCAAACGCCGTGAAGTCTTGGAAGCCGCCGGCTTGGGACGCGCTAAAATGGTGGTTATTACGCTGAACAATATGCACGAGACCCAACATGTTCTCGGCAACATCATGTCCATGCATCCGAGCATGCCGGTTTATGTTCGCGCCACCAATGACGATTACGTCAAAACCTTCACCGAAATGGGCGCGGAAGAAGCCGTTTCCGACACCAAAGAAACCAGCCTGGTGCTGGCAAGCTATGCCATGTTGGGCCACGGCCTCTCCTACAACCATGTTTATCAAACCATAACCCACATCCGTCACAGCCGCTATGCATCGTTGCAAGACTTGTTTATCGGCAGCGACGATGACAGCTTCTCAGACGAAGACAGCAAAGCTATCTCCCGTCACGCCTTCCCCTTGCACGGCGAGGCACACGCCATCGGCAAAACCATCCGCGAACTGCCCTTGTCCGCCCATCATCTGAAGCTATTGTTTATCCGCCGCAAGACTGGAAAAATCCAAGACCTTGATCCTGATTTTGTTTTGGAAAACGGCGATATTTTGATTGTCGCAGGCAAGCAGGAAGAAATTATTTCCTTTGAAAACTGGTGCTTACAGGGGGATATCTAATAATCGGCAAATAAATCTTGCGCGCATCAGGATTTTTTGGTTTAATAGCGTATTCGCAATTTTGCGCACGGGTGATTAGCTCAGTTGGTAGAGCGTCTGCCTTACAAGCAGAATGTCGGCGGTTCGACTCCGTCATCACCCACCACTTTCTTTTTCATTGTCTTTGACAGTGGATGCGCGGTGGTAGCTCAGTTGGTTAGAGTACCGGCCTGTCACGCCGGGGGTCGCGGGTTCGAGCCCCGTCCGCCGCGCCATTATTTAAAAATACTGATTTTTCAGTATCTCCTCAGTATCTCCCTTTTTCGGGTGATTAGCTCAGTTGGTAGAGCGTCTG